>JAOPXW010000376.1 GCA_025964935.1 Friedmanniella sp.
CGGCGTCGATGTCGATCCGGGGCAGCGCATCGTTGTTGACCATCTGCGCCTTGCCCACCGAGCGGGTGTCCCGGACGGCCACCAGCTGACGCCGGAGTCCCAGCTCCTCGGCCAGACCCGCCGCCAGCGCCGCCGGGGCCACGTAGGACTGCGAGCGGTAGGAACCGCTGTCGTAGTAGAGCGTCGGTCGCATCAGCACCGGCTGGGGGGTCGGGATGGAGGCGTTCGGGTCACCGAGCGCCCCGACGACGATGCCGCCGCCCTTGACCACGATGCTGGGGCGGACCCCGAAGAAGCGCGGGTCCCACAGGACGAGGTCCGCCAGCTTGCCGACCTCGACCGAGCCGATCTCGTGGTCCACCCCGTGCGAGACCGCCGGGTTGATCGTGTACTTGGCCACATAGCGGCGGGCGCGGAAGTTGTCGGCGGGCAGCCCCCCGGCCAGCTCGCCCCGGACGTGCTTCATGACGTGGGCGACCTGCCAGGTGCGGGTGATGACCTCGCCGATCCGACCCATCGCCTGGGCGTCGGAGGAGGTGATCGAGATGGCCCCCAGGTCGTGCAGGTGGTCCTCGGCGGCGATCGTGCTGGCCCGGATCCGGGACTCGGCGAAGGCCAGGTCCTCGGGGACCGAGGGGTTCAGGTGATGGCAGACCATCAACATGTCCAGGTGCTCGGCCACCGTGTTGACCGTGTGCGGCAGGGTCGGGTTGGTCGATCCGGGCAGCACGTGCGGCAGCCCGGCGATGGTCAGGATGTCGGGAGCGTGACCGCCCCCGGCCCCCTCGACGTGGAAGGCGGAGATGCTGCGACCGGCGATGGCCGCGATGGTGCTGTCGACGAAGCCGGCCTCGTTCAGGGAGTCCGAGTGCAGGGCGACCTGCAGGCCCCACCGCTCGGCCCCGGTCAGGGCGGCGTCGACGGCGGCCGGGGTCGAACCCCAGTCCTCGTGCACCTTGAAGCCCCCGGCGCCGGCCAGCGCCTGCTCCTCGAACGCGCCGACCGAGACGGTGTTGCCCTTGCCCAGCAGCAGCAGGTTGACCGGGAACTCGTCCAGGGCGCGGTGGGCCTGCTTCAGGTGCCACGCGCCGGGGGTGACGGTGGTGGCCTTGGACCCCTCCGAAGGCCCGGTGCCGCCGCCGCCCAGGGTGGTCAGGCCCGCGGCCAGCGCCTCGTGGATCTGGGACGGCGACAGGAAGTGCACGTGCGAGTCGAAGCCACCCGCGGTGAGGATCTTGCCCTCTCCGGAGATGACGTCGGTCCCGGGGCCGATGACCAGTGCGGGGTCGACCCCGTCGGCGATGTCAGGGTTGCCGCTGCGGCCGATCCCGGCGATCCGGCCGTCCCGGATGCCCACGTCGGCCCGGACGATGCCCCAGTGGTCGAGGATGACCACGGTGGTGATCACGGTGTCGAGGGCGCCCTCGGCGGAGGTCGTGAGGGCCTGGTTCATGGACTCGCGGATGGACTTCCCGCCGCCGAAGACCGACTCCTCGCCGCCGAACGTGAGGTCCTGCTCGATCTCGATCCACAGGTCGGTGTCCCCGAGCCGGATCTGGTCGCCCGCGGTGGGCCCGAAGATGGCGGCGTAGTCCTCCCGGCTGATGCGGCTCACCGCGCTCCCTCCGGCCCGGAGTCGGCGAGCACCCCGGTGGTGTCCCGGATCTGCAGACCGGGGACCCGGCGGGCACCGCGGAGGGCGACGGTGGCGACCGTCCGCGAGGCGCCCGGCTCGAACCGCACCGAGGTGCCGGCGGCGATGTCGAGCCGGAAGCCGTACGCCGCCGCCCGGTCGAAGTCCAGGCCGGCGTTCACGTCGGCCAGGTGGATGTGCGAGCCGATCTGCACGGGCCGGTCGGCGGTGTTGGTCACGGTCAGCTCGCCGCGCTCCCCGGGGCCCCGGTCGGCGTTCAGCTCCAGCTCACCCGGCCGGACCCGGATCGCTCCGGGACCCTCACTCGAGGCTCCTGCCATCGCCCTACTCCCCTCTGCTCCGGCCGGCGGGCCGCGTGCTCTGGTGCTGGCCCGGCGCGTACGGGCCGGTCGGGCCGCTCACTGGATGGGCTGGTGGAGGGTGACGAGCTTGCGGCCGTCCGGGAAGGTCGCCTCGACCTGCACGTCGCTGATCATCTCGGCGACCCCGTCCATCACGTCGCCGCGGGCCAGCACCTCGCGTCCGGTGGTCATCAGGTTCTCCACCGAGTCGCCGTCGCGGGCCCGCTCGATCACCCAGGTGCTCAGCAGCGCGATCGACTCCGGGTAGTTCAGCCTGACGCCCCGGGCCAGCCGGTCGCGGGCGACCATCCCGGCCACGGCCTGCAGCAGCTTCTCGGTCTCCGACGGAGCCAGGTTCATCGGGGTCCCCCTCAGCGGTCGACGGCGCGCTCGTAGACGCAACGTACCGACCGTTTGTTTCATCGACATTGCGGGGTGCCGTACGGTCGGGACGTGCTGATCCGGGTCCGGTCCGAGTCCGACGTGCCCGCCTGCGTGGCCATGATGCGCCGCACCCACGAGCTGGACGGCTACCCGCGCTACTGGCGGTCGGACCCGGCCGCCTTCCTCCGCGGCCGGGCCGAGACGGCCGCGTACGTCGCGGTCCGGGACGGCGGGCTGGTGGGCCACGTCGCGCTGCACTCCGCCGAGGGCGACCCGGCCCTCCCGGTGGTGCAGCGGGCGACCGACCGCCCCGCCGAGCAGCTCGCGGTCGTGGCCCGGTTGCTGGTCTCCCCCACCGCCCGGCGGGGCGGGGTCGGGCAGGCGCTGCTGGACCGCGCGGTCCAGCACGCCCACGCCCGCGACCAGCTGCCGGTCCTGAACGTGCTGCCCGAGGACGTCGCCCCCCGCACTCTGTACGAGCGGGCGGGCTGGCGGCCCGTGGGCGAGGTGACCCTGCCCATCGAGGGTCACGACCCGCTGCTGGTCCGGGTCTACCTCGGGCCCCCGCCCCCGGCGGGCTGACCCGGCGGTCCCGTCCGGGGTCTCGGCGGTCCGGACCCCAGGCCCCGATGCGGCGGAGCCGGGCTCAGGCGGCGACCGGCCCGTGGGCCTGAGGCACCACCTCGGCGGGCAGCGGTGGGGGCGGCGGGGTGCCGTCGCCGAAGGGGCGACCGCCGAGCTGCTCCCGCCCGTGGCCGGTGAGCCAGCCGGTCAGGTCCGGCCCCTTGGGCACGATCTGGGTGGGGTTCACGTCGGTCTGCACGATGTAGTAGTGCTGCTTGATCTGCACGAAGTCGGTGGTGTCGCCGAAGCCGGGGGTCTGGAACAGGTCGCGCGCGTAGCCCCACAGCACCGGCATCTCGCTCAGCGTCTGCCGGTTGCACTTGAAGTGGCCGTGGTAGACGGCGTCGAAGCGGGCCAGCGTGGTGAACAGCCGGACGTCGGCCTCGGTGATCGTGTCCCCCACCAGGTAGCGCTGGTCGGCCAGCCGACCGCTCAGCCAGTCCAGCGCGGTGAACAGCCGGTCGTACGCCTTGTCGTACGCGTCCTGCGACCCGGCGAACCCGCAGCGGTAGACCCCGTTGTTGACCTCGGTGAAGATCCGTTTGGCCACCTCGTCGATCTCGTCACGACGCGCCTGCGGATACAGGTCGGGGGCGCCGGGCCGGTGGAACTCGGTCCACTCGGTGGAGAAGTCCAGCGTCATCAGGGGGAAGTCGTTGGTCACGACCTGTCCGGTGGGGATGTCCACGATCGCCGGCACGGTGATGCCGCGGCTGTAGTCGGGGTCGCGGGCGAAGAACGCCTGCTGCAGGCGCTCGTAGCCCAGGACGGGGTCCACCCCGCCCGGGTCGAGGTCGAAGGTCCAGCTGCGCTTGTCGTGGGTCGGTCCGCACAGGCCCATCGACAGGGCCGACTCGAGCCCGAGCAGCCGACGGACGATGATCGTCCGGTTGGCCCACGGGCAGGCCCGGGCCACGATCAGGCGGTAGCGACCGGCCTCGACCCCGAAGCCGTCACGGGCGTCGCGGGTGATCCGGGTCTGAAGGTAGTTGGTGTCGCGGTTGAACTCGCTGCCGGAGGTCACGTACGCGCCGGTCGTGGACTGGTCATCACTCACCGACCCAACCTAGACGATGCCACCAGGGGCGGCGGGGGTCGGACGCAGGGTTCGGGCTGCGGACCCGGGGTGCGGAGCCGGGCGGGGGCAGTGAGAATGAGGCGGTGCGATTCCTTCAACAGCCGCCGGCCTACGACCTGACCTACTCCGACGTGTTCATGGTGCCCCGGCGCTCCTCGATGACCTCCCGGCTCTCGGTCGACCTGACCAGCACCGACGGCATCGGCACCACCCTGCCGCTGGTGGTGGCGAACATGACGGCCATCTCGGGCCGCCGGATGGCCGAGACCGTGGCCCGCCGTGGCGGGGTGGCGATCATCCCGCAGGACATCCCGACCAACGTGGTGGCCTCCGTGGTGACCAAGGTCAAGGGCTCCCACACCGTCTTCGACACCCCGGTGTCGGTCGCCCCGCACACGACCGTGGGCGAGGCGCTCTCCCTGATCCCCAAGCGGGCCCACGGCCTCGCGGTGGTGGTCGCCGACGGGCGGCCTCTCGGCACGGTGAGCGAGTCCGACGCGGCGGGCGTCGACCGCTTCGCCCAGGTCCACGAGGTCATGTCGGACGACCTGCTCACCGTCGACCCCGGCACCGACCCGACGGAGGTCTTCGAGCTCCTCGCCCGACGGCACCTGACCGCGGCCCTGGTCGTCCGGGACGGGGCGCTGCTCGGGGTCCTGACCCGCAAGCAGGCCCTCCGCTCCACCCTGTACCGCCCCGCTGTGGACCCCGACGGTCGGCTGCTGATCGGCGCCGCGGTCGGCATCAACGGCGACGTCGCGGGTCGGGCCGAGGCCCTGCTCGAGTCCGGCATCGACGTCCTGGTCGTCGACACCGCCCACGGGCACCAGGAGAAGATGCAGGCCTCGCTCCGCTGCGTCGTCGAGGTCCGCGACCGGCTGGCCGCGGCGGGCCGTCGGGTCCCCGTGGTGGCCGGCAACGTCGTCTCGGCCGAAGGGGTCCAGGACCTGGTCGAGGCCGGCGCCGACGTGGTCAAGGTCGGCGTGGGACCCGGGGCCATGTGCACCACCCGGATGATGACCGGGGTCGGTAGACCCCAGTTCAGCGCCGAGCTCGAGTGCGCCGAGGCGGCCCGCGCCCTGGGTCGCTCCATCTGGGCCGACGGCGGGGTCCGTTACCCCCGCGACGTGGCCCTCGCCCTCGCCGCAGGTGCCGGCAGCGTGATGATCGGGTCGTGGTTCGCCGGCACCTACGAGAGCACCGGCAACCTGATGACCGACGCCGAGGGCCGGGCCTACAAGGAGTCGTACGGGATGGCCTCGGCCCGCGCCGTACGGCTGCGGACCAAGGACTCGTCAGGCTTCGACCGGGCCCGGGCGGCGCTCTTCGAGGAGGGCATCTCCACCGGTCGGATGTATCTGGACCGGGACCGGCCGAGCGTGGAGGACCTGATCGACTCGATCGTGGCCGGGGTCCGGAGCAGCTGCACGTACGCCGGCGCGGCCAACCTGGAGGAGCTGCACGCGCGGGCCCTGGTCGGGGTGCAGGGCAACTCCGGCTACGACGAGGGGCGGCCTCTGCACTCGAGCTGGTAGCCCGCGCGCCGGGGCCGGCTCCGCGTCAGTCGGCGCTGATCCGGTGGGCGTACCCGCTGACCCGTACGCCCGGCTCACCGCGCATCACCGAGACGCGCAGCTCGCTGGCGCGTCCCATCTCCACACCCTGGGTCACGGTGAACCGGGCGGTCGGCCCGATCCGGCCCAGCTGGCGCAGATAGCCGCCCAGGGCGGCGGCGGCCGCCCCGGTGGCGGCGTCCTCGACGACCCCGCTGCCGGCGAAAGGGTTGCGGGCGTAGAAGTGCCGACGGCTCTCGGGCCAGACCAGGGCGACCGTCACGATCCCCTCCCTCCGCATCAGGGCGGCGAGGGCGGGCACGTCGTAGTCCAGCCGGGCCAGACGTTCCCGGGTCCGGGTCACCAGGATCAGGTGCTCGGCTCCGGCGTTGGCCCGGGCCGGCGGGTAGTGCGGGTCCAGGTCCTCGGGCGCCCAGTGCAGCGCGGCGAGCACGTCACGGACGAGGTCGGGGTCGGCGTCGTGGGACCGGGGCGACACGCTGGTCAGCTCGGCCAGCACCCCGTGCTCGTCGTGGCTGGTGGCCACGCTGACGTAACCCGCGGCGGTGTGGAAGATCATCTCGTCCGCCGGGGCCCGATCGGCCAGTGCCACCGCGGCGGCGAGGGTGGCGTGACCACAGAACGGGACCTCCCGCTCGGGGGCGAAGTACCGCACGTCCCAGCCGTTGGTCTCGTCGGCCCGCTCGACCAGGAACGCGGTCTCGGAGTAGCCGACCTCGGCCGCGATCTGCTGCATCGCGGACTCCGACAGCCCACGGGCGTCCAGCACCACGCCGGCCGGGTTGCCGCCCCGACCGTCCTTGGTGAACGCGGCGTACCTGAGTACCTCAGCGGCCATGCTCGGCTCGCTCTCCCTCAGCCGGCGGTCAGCTCGTCGCGAACCGCTTGGCCGAGCGCAGCCGGGCCTTGGCGGCTTCCTCGTCCCGGTTCTTCGGCGGACCGGCGGAGACCAGGTCGGCCAGCAGGTGCTCGGTGACGTGGGCGATGTCGTGCACGGCCCGCTCGAAAGCGGCCTCGTTGGCCTTGGACGGCTTGCTGGTCCCGGCGATCTTGCGCACGTACTGCAGGGCGGCGTCGTGCACCTCCGACCCCGTGGCCGGGGGCTCGAAGTTGTTCAGAGGTCGGATATTGCGGCACATGAGCCGACTCTAATCCGGACCGGATCGGCCCACAACGCACTGCGGCGAGCCGGTCGTAGGACCGGCTCGCCGCGTACGAGGTGCCTCAGGCGCTCAGTGCGCGTAGTCGCCCCGGTAGTACTGGTACAGCAGGCCGGTGAGGGAGATCCCCCCGGCGCCGAAGCCCAGGATGGTGAGCCACCAGCCGAAGACCGGGCCGAGGCAGACCAGGACGAAGGTCAGAGCCACGAACAGCGGCCAGATGCTCTGCGGCGGGAAGAAGCCGAGCTCCCCGGCGCCTTCGGCGATCTCACCCAGCTTGCGGTCCTCGGCGCGGGGGTCCATCCGCCGGGAGACCAGGGCCAGGTAGCCGCCGACCATCAGGGCCAGGAAGAACGTCAGCATCAGCGCGAACGTCCCCGTGAGGTCCTTGCTCATCAGGTAGTAGACCGGCGTCACCGGGAGGCAGAAGACGGCGATGGCCAGGAAGACCCAGGATTCGACCTTCACTGCTGGTCTCCCTTCGCGACCGGGGACTGACCCGGGTTGGCGGCTTCGTGCGCGGTGGTCGGGTCGTTGGACGCCCCGCCCACGCGGTCCTTCAGCTCCGAGACCCGACCCGTGTCCTCACCGGAGTCAACCAGGGTGTCGTCGAACTCGCCGTCGGCGTCGGCGTACTCCGACAGAGCGACCTCCGGGTGGTGCAGGTCGAACGCCGGCGACTCCGACCGGATCCGCGGGATGGAGGTGAAGTTGTGCCGCGGCGGCGGGCAGGAGGTGGCCCACTCGAGCGAACGACCCCAGCCCCACGGGTCGTCGGTGTTGACCAGCGGCGACTTCCGGCTCTTCCACACGTTGTAGAAGAACGGCAGCATCGAGGCGCCGAGCAGGAACGCCCCGGCCGAGGAGACCTGGTTGAGGATGGTGAAGCCCTCGTTGGGGAGGTAGTCGGCGTAGCGACGCGGCATCCCCTCGACGCCGAGCCAGTGCTGCACCAGGAAGGTCGTGTGGAAGCCGATGAACAGCAGCCAGAAGTGCACCTTGCCCAGGCGCTCGTCCAGCATCCGCCCGGTGAACTTGGGCCACCAGAAGTAGAAGCCGGCGAACATCGCGAACACCACGGTGCCGAAGACGACGTAGTGGAAGTGCGCGACCACGAAGTAGGAGTCCGAGAGCGCGAAGTCCAGCGGTGGGCTGGCCAGCACGACCCCGGTCAGACCACCGAAGAGGAAGGTGGTCAAGAACCCGACCGCCCACAGCATCGGGGTCCGCATGGCGAGGTTGCCGCCCCACATCGTGCCGATCCAGTTGAAGAACTTCACCCCGGTCGGCACCGCGATCAGGAACGTCATGAACGAGAAGAACGGCAGGCTGACCGCACCGGTGACGTACATGTGGTGCGCCCAGACGGCCACCGAGAGGGCGGCGATGGTCAGGGTCGCGCCGACCAGACCCACGTAGCCGAAGATCGGCTTGCGGCTGAAGACCGGCAGGATCTCGGTGATGATGCCGAAGAACGGCAGCGCGATGATGTAGACCTCGGGGTGCCCGAAGAACCAGAACAGGTGCTGCCACAGGATCGGTCCGCCGTTGGCGGCGTCGAACACGTGGGCACCCAGGGTCCGGTCGGCCTCCAGCACCAACAGGGCGGCGGCCAGGATCGGGAACGCGATCAGCACCAGGATCGAGGTGACCAGGATGTTCCAGGTGAAGATGGGCATCCGGAACATGGTCATGCCAGGAGCCCGCATGCACAGGATCGTGGTGATGAAGTTGACGGCCCCGAGGATGGTGCCCAGACCGGCCATGTAGAGACCCATGATCCATAGGTCACCGCCGACGCCCGGCGAGTTGACCGCGTCGCTGAGCGGGGCGTACGCGAACCAGCCAAAGCTGGCCGCGCCGGACGGGGACAGGAAGCCCGAGACCGTGATCAGCCCACCGAACAGGTAGAGCCAGTACGACAGCATGTTCAGGCGCGGGAACGCCACGTCGGGCGAGCCGATCTGCAGCGGCATGATCGCGTTCGCGAAGCCCGCGAACAGCGGGGTCGCGAACAGCAGCAGCATGATCGTGCCGTGCATGGTGAAGAACTGGTTGTACGTCTCGTAGGAGAGGTACTGCAGACCTGGGAAGGCCAGCTCGGCCCGAATGCCGAGGGCCAGCAGGCCACCCAGCAGGAAGAACAGGATGGAGGTGATGAAGTAGAGGTTGCCGATCACCTTGTGGTCGGTGGTCACGATCCACTTCCACGAGATCGTCCCGACCTGTCGGGTCGGGGTCGCGATCTCGGCAGCAGTGATCGAGCGTTGCAGCGTCGTCATCGCGAACCTCCCTGGGGATAGGCGTTGGCAGCACCCTTGGCCTCACCGGTCTGACCGGCGGCGACCAAGGTCTTCAGATAGGCGTTGTACTCGTCCTCGCTGACCACGTGGACGTTGAAGAGCATGGCCGAGTGGTAGGTGCCGCACAGCTCGGCACACTTCCCGGCGAACACGCCCTCCTTGTTGGGGGTGACATCGAAGGAGTTGTGCCGACCGGGCACCACGTCGAGCTTCTCGTAGAACGCCGGCACCCAGAACGAGTGGATGACGTCGAACGAGGACAGGTTGAAGCGGACCGACTTGCCCACCGGCAGGTACAGGTCCGGGGTCTTGTTGATGGTGCCGGCGCTCCACACGTCCTGGCCGACGGCCGGGTTCTCCGCAGACTTGTAGTTGAAGGTCCACGACCACTTCTGGCCGACGATCTCCATCGTCACGTCGGGCTTGTCGACCTTGGTCTGGACCGCCGTCTGGGCCAGGATCGTGTAGTAGAAGAGGACGCCGATGATGATGAACGGGGCCAGGGTGTAGAAGATCTCCAGCGGCAGGTTGTAGCGGTTCTGCCGGGGCATCTTGTTGTGGTTGGTGCGGTAGCGCACCACCACCCAGCCGATCAGGCCCCACACCCCCACACCGACGACGGCGGCGGTGATCCAGGTGCCGATCCAGAGGTCGTGGATGAAGGGAGCGCGGTCACTGGCCGCCTCCGGGAGGCCCAGCCGCTTGAGCTGGCCCACGGTCTCACTCGAACAGCCCGCGAGACCCAGCACGCTCAGCGCCGCCAGTCCCGCCAGACCTCGGCGTACGTGCCGGATCCCGCTTGGAGCCGAGGGCGTCGTCACCTGGTCGGTCACGGGCCGGTCAGTTCTGCCACCCACGTCACGCCTTTCGTTGGATCGATCTGCAGGACCGGCAGGCCCCTGGTTGCGGGGGTCCGCCATTCCTTCGTGCTCACCCTAACGTAGGAAGACCGTCCGATCACCGCAGGGACAGGGCGTAGGTTTCACGCTGTGGCGCAGCCAGTTTCCGAGGTCTTTCTCGACTCATCTTCGGCGGAGCCGCTGCTCCCAGATGCACGCCGGGCCTGGCTGGCGGCCTCGGATGCCGGGTGGGGTGACCCGCTGCGGCTGCACCGCCCCGGACGGCTCGCGGCCCAGGCCCTGGACCGCGCCCGCGACGTCGTCGCCCAGGCTGTCGGAGCCCGACCCGACGAGGTCGTCTTCACCGCCTCGGCCAGCCACTCCGCGTACGCCGCCGTCGCCGGCCTGGCGCGCGGCCGCCGCCGGGTGGGCGACGTCGTGGTGACCACCGCCGTCGACCACTCCGCCGTGCTGGGTGCCGCCGCAGAGGTCGGCCGGCACGCGGTGGTGGAAGTGGACCGGGTCGGTCGGCTGGACCTGGCCGCGTGGCGCGCCGCCGTGTCCGCGCCGGGGGTCGCGCTGGCCTGTCTGCAGGTCGGCAACCACGAGGTCGGGACCCTGCAGCCGTACGCCGACGCCCTGGCCGCCGCCCAGCAGGCCGGGGTCCCGGTGGTGCTCGACGCGACGAGCGCCCTGGGCCGCATCGACTGCGCACACCTGGGGGGCTGGTCGGTGCTGACCGGGGGGGCCGCTGCGTTCGGGGGCCCGTCCTCGGTCGGCCTCCTGGTCCTCCGGAAGGGCGCCCGGTGGCGGGCCCCCTACCCCGTCGACGACTACCAGGACGGCCGCTGGCCGGGTGCGCCCGACGTACCGGCCGTCGTGGCCGCGGCCGCCGCGCTCGACTCCTGGCTGCGGATGGGCCGGGCCGTCGGGGAACGGCAGCGCGCGCTGGTCGACCAGCTGCGGACGGCGCTGCTCGAGCGGGTCCCCGATCTGGAGGTGCCGGGCGACCCCGTGGCCCGTCTCCCCCACCTGCTGACCTTCTCGGTCCTCTACCTCGACGGTGAGACCCTGACCCTGGCGCTGGACCGGGCCGGGTTCGCCGTCGCGAGCGGCTCGGCGTGCAGCGCCCGCAGCGAGCACCCCTCGCACGTCCTCGCGGCCATGGGCAGTCTGACCCACGGCAACGTCCGGGTGGGGCTGACCCGGACGACGACCGCCTCGCAGGTGGCGGCGTTCGCCGAGGCGGTGGTGCGGATCGCGGCCGACCTGCGCTCCGGGCTGGATCTGCCGTGACGGCGCCGGACCTGGTCCTGGACTGCCGGGGGATGCGGTGTCCGCGGCCGATCATCGAGATCGCCCGGCACCTGGGCGAGGTGCCGGTCGGTGGGCTGGTCGAGCTGCTGGCCGACGACCCGGCCACCGCGGTCGACCTGGCGGCGTGGTGCCGGATGCGGGGTCAGGCCCTGGTCACCGCCGACGGGCCCCGCTTCCGCGTCCGGCGCGTCTGACCCGGTCTGACGAAATGAACGAGCCCCCTGCCCCCGGACTCGGTGGGGGCAGGGGGCTCGCACGTGCGGGGCGGGCCGTCGAGGGCCTCGCTCGCGGGGCGACCCGGGTCAGACCCGGGCGGCGGGGCTCAGTGGAAGCTGTCGCCGCAGGCGCAGGACCCGGTCGCGTTCGGGTTGTCGATCGTGAAGCCCTGCTTCTCGATGGTGTCGACGAAGTCGATGCTCGCACCCATCAGGTAGGGAGCGCTCATCCGGTCGGTCACCACGTTGACGCCGCCGAAGCCCTTGACGACGTCACCCTCGAGCTGGCGCTCGTCGAAGAACAGCTGGTAGCGCAGGCCGGAGCAGCCCCCCGGCTGGACAGCGACGCGGAGCGCGAGGTCGTCACGGCCCTCGCCCTCGAGCAGCGCCTTGACCTTGGCCGCCGCACCGTCGGTGAGCAGGACGCCGTCGGCGACCGCCGCGGTCTCGACCGCCGTGTCGTCGGTGGAGGCAAAGGTCTGGTCGGTTGCCGTCATATCGGTCTCCCATGTGTGGACGAAGTGAGAGGGCCTCGGTCTGACCCGTGGTCACAACCGCCTGCTACGGGCGGCTATTCCCGACGGGACCGGCCTCGACCTCTGCTCCTCAGTGTAAAGGTGCCCGGAAGCCGGTCCAAACGATGCGCGGGATCCGCCTCACCAGCGCCAGGACCGGGCCACCCGCCGGGCCAGGGCGGCCAGCTCCTCGGCCGTCACATCCCCGCCGCTCGGCCGGTCGAGGCTGGACTCCCGGACCGCGTACGCCGCCTCGACCCCCATCGTCCGCATCTCCCGGGACCCGATCACCACCTCCCCGGCCACCACGACGCAGGGGCAGAGTGCCTCCGCCGCCGCTGCCGCCGCCGCGGCGACCACGCCCCCGCCCCGCCGGGCGAAGTCGAAGACCGAGCAGCCGGTCAGCACCAGATCCAGCTGGCGGAGGTCGGCCTCGGCCAGGGCCACGGCCGGCCCGGAGGTGAGCGACCCACCGAGAGCGAGCACGGCCAGTCCGAGACCGCCGCAGGCCCCGGCGCCGGGCGCGCCCACGAGCTCGGGTCCCGCGAGCCGGGCCAGCTGCTCCAGCGCGGCGTCCACCGCCAGCATCTCCTCCGACGCCGCGCCCGCCGTCCGCCCCACCAGGGAGGTGATGCCTCGCAGACCGCAGAGCGGCTGGGCGAGCTGGTCGGAGGGCACCACCCCCACCAGCCGGGTGGAGCCGAGCCGGGACCGTACGGCCGTCAGGTCGAGGCGACCCAGGCCGACCAGCCCGCGCGCGCCCTCCTCCAGGCTCACGTCGGCGCTCGCCCCGAGGGCGGCCAGCAGGCCGGCGCCGGCGTCGTGCACCGTCGACCCGGCCAGGTCCACGTAGATCCGCTCCGGGGTGGGCCCGGTGAGCAGCGGGGCGAGCGCGTCCCCCAGCGGCCGGGAGGACGCCTCGTACAGCGCACCGTCGGGGGCCACGACCTCGACCCCGACACCCCGTACGGCGTCCCCCGGCTCCCCGACGTGAGTCTCCACCGGACCGGCGCCCGCCCGGGTCGACGTGGCGACGCCGAGCCGGTCCGCGAGGGCCGTCAGGAAGCCGGATCCGGCCTCCCCCACCGGGAGCACCTGCAGCTGCGCCCCGGTCCAGGCCCGGGCGAGCACCTCCCCCGCCGCGGCGGAGCCGAGGGCTCCGATCTGGTCGCTGGCCACCAGGACCCGCACGAGGCCACCCCCACCCCAGGCCGGCCCGATGCCGACGACCTGGTCATCGTAGGGACCGGGTGGCCGCGGACGCCCACGCGTCCGCCTCGGGAGGCGTTCCGGGGTCCCTCCGGCCGCCCTTCCCACCCGCTCGCTCGGGCTACATTGTGGAGGTGACCACCACTCCTGCCCGGCCGGACGTCAGCCCCGGCACGCCGTTGTCGCTGTTCGTGCTGGGCCAGGGCGCCGACCCCCGGTCCGAGCGCGGGGTCGAGTGTCCCGGGGACCTGCCCCCCGCCTCCGACCCGGCTCTGGTCGAGCGCGCCCGGCGGGCCAAGGCCGCGCTGGGCGACCGACTGTTCGTGCTCGGGCACCACTACCAGCGGGACGAGGTCATCCAGTTCGCCGACGTGACCGGTGACTCCTTCAAGCTGGCCCGGGAGGCCGCCGCCCGCCCCGACGCCGAGTTCATCGTGTTCTGCGGCGTGCACTTCATGGCGGAGTCCGCCGACATCCTGACCTCCGCCGACCAGCGGGTGATCCTGCCGGACCTGGCGGCGGGCTGCTCGATGGCCGACATGGCCAGGTTGAGCCAGGTCGAGGACTGCTGGGACACCCTGACCGACGCCGGGGTGGCCGGTCGGACCGTGCCCGTCACCTACATGAACTCCTCGGCCGACATCAAGGCCTTCTGCGGCCGGCACGGCGGCGTGGTCTGCACCAGTTCCAACGCGAAGTCGGTGCTGGCCTGGGCGTTCGAGCGCGGTGAGAAGGTGCTCTTCCTGCCCGACCAGCACCTCGGCCGCAACACCGCCGTGCGCGAGATGGGTCTGGACCTGGCGGACTGCGTGGTCTTCGACCCGCACCGACCCAACGGCGGCCTGACCACCGAGGAGCTGCAGCGGGCCACGATGATCCTGTGGAAGGGGCACTGCTCCGTTCACGGCCGGTTCACCACCCAGGCCGTCGACGACGTCCGGGCCCGGGTGCCCGGGGTCCAGGTGCTCGTGCACCCCGAGTGCCAGCACGAGGTGGTGCTGAAGGCCGACCAGGTCGGGTCGACGGAGTTCATCATCAAGGCGGTGGAGAAAGCCCCGGCGGGATCCAAGTGGGCGATCGGCACCGATCTGAACCTGGTGAAGCGGCTGGCCGCGGCTCACCCCGAGCAGGAGATCGTCTTCCTCGAGAAGCACGTCTGCTACTGCGCCACCATGAACCGGATCGACCTGCCGCACCTGGTCTGGGCGTTGGAGAACCTGGCGCAGGGGCACGTCGTCAACCAGATCGTGGTCGACGACGACACCGCCCGCTACGCCCGGGAGGCGCTGCAGCGGATGCTCGACCTCCCCGGCGAGACCACCAAGGACTGACCCCCGTACGGCTGGGGACCGGGCCCGTCAGCCGGGGATCAGACCCTCGTCGGAATCGCTCAGCATCGCCTCGACCTCGGCCAGGCTGGCGTCGGTCGAGGGCAGGATGAGGTCGGAGTCCACGAGCTCGGCGTCGGGCACCGGCTTGCCCGTCGTACGCACCCGGTCGTGCAGGGCCGTGAGGGCCAGGGCCAGAGCCGCCGCGTCCTCACTGCGGACGGCCCGCTCGATCTGGTCGTCGATCTCGTTCAGCCCGGTCACGGCCTCGTTGGGGACCTCCCACTGGCCGGCGTTCAGGATGCGCACGATCACCGGAGCTCCTCCTGCTGGGGCTGACCCTGGGCCTGGGTGCCGAAGGCGGGCGGCTCGGTGGCCGCCGGGGACTGCTGGGCCTGGACGGGGGCCGGCTGAGCGGCCGTGCCACCGGTCAGCGCCGGGGCGGCCGCAGCCGGGCCGGCACCGAGGCTGGCCTTCATCCGCGACAGCTCGTTCTCCACGTCAGAGGTCGACGCGAGCTGCTCCAGCTCCAGCGTGATGTCGTCCTTGGTCGTCCCGGTCGGGTCGTCGAGCGCGCCACTGGCCAGCAGCTCGTCGATCGCCCCGGCCCGGGCCTGCATCTGGGCCGTCTTGTCCTCGGCCCGCTGGACGGCCAGGCCGACGTCGCCCATCTCCTCGCTGATGCCGGAGAACGCCTCCCCGATCCGGGTCTGCGCCTCGGCCGCGGAGTAGGTGGCCTTGATGGTCTCCTTCTTGGTCCGGAAGGCGTCCACCTTGGCCTGCAGCCGCTGGCTCGCCCGCACCAGCTTCTCCTCCTCGCCCTGCAGCTGGGCGTGCTGGGCCTGCAGGTCGGTCAGCTGCTGCTGGATCCCCGACCGGCGGGTCAGCGCCTCGCGGGCCAGGTCCTCGCGGCCGACCTCGAGCGCCTTCTGCGCCTGCTGGGTCAGCTTGTCGGCCTGGGTGCTCAGGCCGTTGGCCTGGAGCTCGATCCGCTTGCGGCTGGTCGCGACGTCGGCGACACCCCGCCGCACCTTCTGCAGCAGCTCGAGCTGGCGCTGGTAGGAGTAGTCGAGGGTTTGGCGCGGGTCCTCGAGCTTGTCCAGGGCCTTGTCGGTCTTGGCGCGAAAGATCAGGGACATGCGCTGAAAAATGCCGCTCATGAGTGCTCTGCTGGTCCTTCCAGTGACTCCGGTCCGCGGGGCGCGGCTATGCAGACCCCTACCGTAGCCCCGCCCCGAGGCCCACGAACAGGAGCCGCGGGCACTCATGGGGGTCTCACGGGGCGTTCTCAGGGTTCGGGCGCCCCGACCCGGGGTCCGGAGCGGTCCGGCCGGAGGCGCCGGTGGGGCGGTTCGCATCGCACGCGTTCGCCATCGGACCGGGTCGCCTGAGAGAATCGGGGTCTGGGTCGGCATGCTCGGAGGTCCGGTGCCGACCGGCGACGAGGTGCTCGTCTCGTCGCTCGTTGTCCTGTTCTGCTGCACCCGCACCACTGAGAGGCACCCGTGGCCCTGTTCCGCCGGAGCGATCCCGTCGTACCGCCGTCCGTCCCGACCGCTGGGCCGCCGACGCCCGGGGCCAAGAAGACCCGACCCACGCCGACCCGCAAGGAGGCCGAGGCCGCGCGCCGGCAGCGCGTGACGCAGACCCTGACCAAGAAGGAGTCCCGGGCCATGGCCAGCCAGCAGAACCGCTCCGAGCGGATGAAGGCCCTGAACCAGCGCGAGGCCACCCCGGAGAAGGCTCTGATGCGGGACTACGTCGACGCCCGGTTCAGCCTCGGCGAGATCCTGCTGCCGAGCCTGGTCGTCGTGCTGGCCCTCAGCTTCCTCAGCAGCATCTGGCCGGCGGTCACCTCGGTCAGCGTGGTGCTGATGTACGCCATGATCCTGGCCGTTCTGTTCGACGGGTTCCTGCTCTGGCGCGGGTTCAAGAAGGTGCTGGCCGAGCGGCTGCCCCGCTCCTCCACCCGCGGTCTGCTGATGTACGGCATGAACCGGGCCATCCAGATCCGCCGGTTCCGGATGCCCCGGCCCCGGATCAAGCGCGGCGAGGTCTACTGAGGCAGGCCGCCGCGGGGCCCCGCCGGCGCGCAGGCCCTGGACCGGCCCCCCGCCGCCGAAACTGTCAGTGCCGGCCGCTTGACTGACCGAGGACACATCACACGACGAACGGCGGGAACGGTCATGGAGTTCAGGTATCTCGGGCGCAGCGGGCTCAAGGTCTCAGAGATCAGCTACGGCAACTGGGTCACCCACGGGTCCCAGGTGGAGGCCGACCAGGCCACCTCCTGCGTCCGGGCGGCGTTGGACGCCGGCATCACGACCTTCGACACCGCAGACGTCTACGCCAACGGCAAGGCGGAGACCATCCTCGGCGATGCGCTGGCCGGTGAGCGACGCGAAAGCCTGGAGATCTTCACCAAGGTCTACTTCCCCACCGGTCCCGCGGGGCCCAACGACACCGGCCTGTCGCGCAAGCACATCCACGAGTCGATCAACGCCTCGCTCCGGCGGCTCCGCACCGACTACGTCGATCTCTACCAGGCGCACAGGTTCGACCACGAGACTCCCCTGGAGGAGACCATGACGGCGTTCGCCGACGTGGTCCGGGCCGGCAAGGCCCTCTACATCGGGGTCAGTGAGTGGACCCCCGACCAGCTCCGGGCCGGCCACGCGCTGGCCACCGAGCTCGGTATCCCGTTCGTGTCGAACCAGCCGAAGTACAACGCGCTCTACCGGATCATCGAGCCGGAGGTCGTCCCCACCTGCCGGGAGCTCGGCATCAGCCAGGTCGTGTTCTCCCCCATCGAACAGGGCGTCCTGAGCGGGAAGTACAAGCCGGGCGCGCCACTGCCGGAGGGTTCACGGGCCCTGGACGAGCAGGGCGGCGGCGCCGCCTTCATCAAGGGCCTGCTCACCGAGGAGACCCTGACCCGGGTGCAGAAGCTGGCCCCGCTGGCGCAGGCGGAGGGTCTCTCCATGGCCCAGCTGGCGGTGGCGTGGGTGCTGGCCAACGACAACGTGGCCACCGCCATCACCGGCGGCTCCCGACCCGAGCAGGTCACCAGCAACGCGGCCGCAGCCGGCCACCGGCTGTCGAGCGAGACGCTGACCGCCATCGACGAGGCCCTGGGCGACAGCGTGCAGGCCGACGGATCCACCGTGGGCCAAGCGTCCCCGACCACCCGGCTCACCTGATGGGAATACGGCGTCC
>JAOPXW010000383.1 GCA_025964935.1 Friedmanniella sp.
ACGGCCAAGGCCAAGGGGCTGACCCCGGCCCGTACGGTGGCCGTCCACACGCTGCGCAACTCCCTGATCCCGGTGATCACCTACATCGGGGCCGACTTCGGGAGCCTGATGGGCGGAGCGATCGTGACCGAGCGCATCTTCAACATCAACGGGGTGGGCGGTTTCCTCTTCCGCAGCATCCACCAGCAGGACGGGCAGTCGGTGGTCGGGGCCGTGGTCGTGCTGATCATGGTCTTCCTGCTCTTCAACCTGCTCGTCGACGTCCTCTACGGAGTCCTGGACCCGAGGATCAGCAATGACTGACTCCACTGACAGCGCCACCTTCCTCGCCTCGCCCGCGGGCGACGCCGCCCTGGTCACCGGCATGGACCAGTCCGTCAAGGGCCAGTCGGTGTGGGCCAGTGCCTGGGGCGAGCTGCGCCGGATGCCGCTGTTCTGGACGGCGGCCGTCCTGATCGTCATCTTCGTGGTGATGGCCGCGTTCCCGTCCCTGTTCACCAACAAGGACCCCGACTTCGCCGACCTCCGGCTGGCCCGCGAGAAGCCCGACGGGAACGCCTGGTTCGGCTACGACAGCCAGGGCTACGACGTCTACGCCCGGACGATCTACGGGGCCCGCTCCTCGATCCTGGTCGGGATCTTCGCCACGGCGTTCACCCTGGTCTTCGGGTCGCTGGTGGGCATCGTCTCGGGCTACTTCGGCGGCTGGGTGGACGCGCTGCTGTCCCGGCTGGGCGACATCTTCTTCGCCATCCCGCTGCTGCTCGGCGGCATCCTGGTGCTCTACACCTTCCCCAGCAACCTGGAGACCCCGTACCTGGTCGTGGTGCTGAAGGTGGTGGGGGCCCTGGCCATCCTGGGCTGGCCCAACATCGCCCGGCTGATGCGCTCCAGCGTGCTGCAGGTCAAGCCCAACGACTACGTGCAGGCAGCGCGGGCACTGGGGGCCACGCCGGGGCGGATCATCGTGTCCCACATCCTGCCCAACTCGCTGGCCCCGGTGATCGTGGTGTCGACCATCAACCTGGGGGCTTTCATCGCCACCGAGGCGACCCTGTCCTTCCTGGGCATCGGTCTGCAGCCGCCGGCGATCTCCTGGGGCCTGGCCATCTCCGACGCCTCGGGCATCGGTCTGATCCGGGTGGCTCCGCACATGCTGCTCTTCCCGGCGCTGTTCCTGAGCCTGACCGTGCTGGCGTTCATCATGCTGGGTGACGCCGTCCGCGACGCCCTCGACCCGAAGTTCCGTTGAGAAAGGACGCGCGATGACCGCGACCGTCGGCGGCGCCAGGCGCGCCGCCACCGCCGAGACCCTGGGGTCGGGCACCGCCTGGCAGCCCCGCGACGGGCTGCTGCTGGAGGTCGAGGACCTGCACGTGGAGTTCCGCACCCGCGAGGGTGTGGCGAAGGCCATCAACGGGGTCGACTTCGAGCTCCGCGAGAGCAAGACCCTGGCCATCCTGGGCGAGTCCGGCTCGGGCAAGTCGGTGACCGCGCAGGCGATCATGGGCATCCTCGACTCCCCGCCCGGGTTCGTCACCCAGGGCGAGGTGCGCTACTGCGGCCAGAACATCCTCACCATGCCCGAGGAGCAGCGCCGCTCGCTGCGGGGACCCGAGATCTCGATGGTCTTCCAGGACGCCCTCAGCTCGCTGAACCCGGTGTTCCCGGTCGGCTGGCAGATCGGCGAGATGTACCGCAAGCACCGGGGCATGAACAAGACCGACGCCCTGGAGGCAGCCATCAAGATGATGGAGCGGGTCTCGATCCCGGGCGCGCGGCAGCGGGTCAAGGCCTACCCGCACCAGTTCTCCGGCGGCATGCGGCAGCGCATCATGATCGCCATGGCCATCGCCCTGGACCCGGCGGTGCTGATCGCCGACGAGCCGACCACGGCCCTCGACGTCACCGTGCAGGCGCAGATCATGCAGCTGCTGCAGGACCTCCAGGACGAGCGCAAGATGGGTCTGATCCTGATCACCCACGACCTGGGCGTGGTGGCCGACGTGGCCGACCGGATCGCGGTCATGTACGCCGGCCGGATCGTCGAGCAGGCCGACATCTTCGAGCTGTACGCGCACCCGGCCCACCCGTACACCAAGGGTCTGCTGGACTCCATCCCGCGGCTGGACCAGAAGGGCCAGAAGCTGACCGCGATCGGGGGACTGCCGCCGAACCTGCTGCGGATCCCGCACGGCTGCGCCTTCCACCCGCGCTGCGTCTACGCGCAGGACGTGTGCCGGACCGACCCGCCGCCCCCGCTGCTGGAGGTCTCGCACGACCGGTATTCCGCCTGCCACTTCGCTGCGCAGGTCATGAGTGGAGAGGCGGTGCCCACCGATGCCCGGTGAGGTCATCCTGAAGGCCGAGAACCTGGTCAAGTACTACCCGATCCAGGCCGGGGTGCTGCGTCGTACGGTCGGGCAGGTCAAGGCGGTGGACGGCGTCTCGTTCGAGCTGCACAAGGGCGAGACCCTGGGCATCGTGGGGGAGTCGGGCTGCGGCAAGTCCACCCTGGGCCGGATGCTGATGCGGCTGGAGGAGCCGACCGGCGGCAAGCTCACCTTCAACGGGGTCGACGTCTACTCCCAGCGCGGGGCGGCGATGCGTCGGCTGCGCCGTGACATCCAGATCGTCTTCCAGGACCCGTACACCTCGCTGAACCCGCGCAAGACCGTCGGTGACATCATCGGGGAGCCGTTCGAGATCCACCCCGACGCGGTGCCCAAGGGTGGGCGTCGGCGGCGGGTGCAGGAGCTGCTCGACCTGGTCGGGCTGAACCCCGAGCACATCAACCGCTACCCGCACCAGTTCTCCGGCGGGCAGCGCCAGCGGATCGGGATCGCCCGCGGGGTCGCTCTGAACCCGAAGGTCCTGATCTGCGACGAGCCCGTCTCGGCCCTGGACGTCTCGGTGCAGGCCCAGGTGGTGAACCTGCTGGAGAAGCTGCAGGACGAGCTCGGGCTGGCGTACGTGTTCATCGCGCACGACCTGTCGGTGGTCCGGCACATCTCCGACCGGGTCGGGGTGATGTACCTGGGCAAGATGGTGGAGCTGGGCGACGAGGACCAGATCTACTCCCGCCCCACCCACCCCTACACCCAGGCGCTGCTCTCGGCCGTCCCCGTGCCGGACCCGACCCTGCGCAACACCCGTCGCCAGATCGTGCTCAGCGGCGACGTGCCCAGCCCGGCCAACCCGCCGAGCGGGTGCCGGTTCCACACCCGGTGCTTCAAGGCGCAGGCGAGATGCTCGACCGACGACCCGGCGCTGGTGCTTCGGCCCGACGGCGAGGGCGCCCACGAGTCGGCCTGCCACTTCGCGGAGGCCCGGGCCGTGATCTGAACGGGCTCGCGGGACGGAGACGCATCGCGGTCGCCGTCCCCGGCCCGTACGGGGCCCGCCTAGGGTGGGGCGCGTGAGTGCACCTACCGCGGGACGACGTCTGATGCTCGTCCACGCCCACCCGGACGACGAGACGATCAACAACGGGGTCACCATGGCCCGCTACGTCGACGAGGGTGCCGCGGTCTGTCTGGTCACCTGCACGCTGGGCGAGGAGGGCGAGGTCCTGGTCGAGGACCTCGTGCACCTGGACGCCGACCACGACGACACCCTCGGACCGCACCGGCTGGGCGAGCTGCGGGCCGCCATGGCCGCCCTCGGGGTCACCGACTTCGTCCGTCTCGGCGGCGACGGCCGTTTCCGCGACTCCGGCATGGCCTACGACGACCAGCGGCGCGCCGTGGCCCGTGACGTGCTGCGGGAGGGGATCTTCTGGACCACCGACCTGCTGGACGCGGCCCACGAGCTGGTGCCCCTGATCCGTGACCGGCGGCCGCAGGTGCTGGTGACGTACAACCAGATGGGCGGCTACGGCCACCCCGACCACGTCCAGGCGCACCGCGTCGCCATGTACGCCACCCAGCTCGCCGGGGTGGTCGGCTACCGGCCCGACCTCGGCCCGGCCTGGTCGGTGTCGCGGGTGCTCTGGGCCACCATGAGCCAGAGCCGGATGCGGTCGGCCATCGCCGAGCTGCGGGCGGCCGGTGACAGCGAGAGCTTCCAGTGGTTCGACAGCGACGCGAGCGGGGAGACCGACGACGAGGGCCATCCGATGATGGCCGCCGACGACGCCATCGCCGCCGAGATCGACGGCACTGCCTACATCTCCCGCAAGCTCGCGGCGATGCGGGCGCACGCCACCCAGATCACCGAGGACGGGCCGTTCTTCGCCGGAGCCGCCGTGCTCGGGGACCGGATGTGGGCCCACGAGTACTACCAGCTGGCCTCCGGCGTGCCGTTCCCCGGGGCCGGCTGGGCCGACGACCTGTTCCTCGGTCTGGGTGATGAGGAGTGAGCGGCGCCGACGCGGCCGCCGCCGTACGCCGGGTGGTCGGGGTGCCGGGCACCCCGGAGGCCCTCCGCGCCACCCTCGCCGACTTCAGCTCCGGGGTCACCGTGGTCACGACCACCGTGGACGGGGTGGCCCACGCCATGACCGCGACGGCGTTCTGCTCGGTGTCGCTGGAGCCCCCGCTGGTCCTGGTCTGCGTCAGCCGGACCAGCCGCTTCCATGCGGCCGCGATGCGGGCGCAGGGCTGGGCGGTCTCGCTGCTCGCGGCCGACCAGGAGGCGGTGGCGCGGCACTTCTCCGACCGGGGGCGTGACCTGGCCACCCAGTTCGACACCGTGCCGCACGACGCGGCGCCGCAGACCGGCGTGTTCCTGGTCGCCGGGGCGCTGGCCTGGCTGGAGTGCCGCACCCACGCGCGCTACGACGGCGGCGACCACACCATCCTGGTCGGGGAGGTGCTGAGCACGAGCGAGAAGTCCCGGGCGCGGGCCCCGCTCACGTACTATCGGGGCTCGTACTCCTGACGTCGCCCGACCTGAGGTAGGCCCGCTCGTGACCACCCCACCCGTCCCGTCACCCGCTCCCGCAACCCGCCGACCTCGACCCGCCGTGCTCGTGGCGGCCGCGCTCGGGGTGCTGGCGGCCCTGTATCTCGCGGCCTTCCTGGTCGCCGGGGACCGGGCTCCGCGGGACGCCGCCGTGGCCGGTGTACGGGTCGGGGGGATGACCCGTGACCAGGCCGAGGCCGCCCTCACCACCGGCCTGCGGGACCGCGCCCTGGCGCCGGTTCCGGTGCTGGTCCACGGCCGGGCCACCACCGTCGCGCCGGCCGACGCCGGCCTGCGGGTCGACGTACCGGCCAGCGTCACCGCGGCCGGTGCCGGTCGGAGCCTGAGCCCGGCCCACATCGTCGGTGTCCTGACCGGTGGGGCTGACGTCGCCCCGGAGCTGGCCGTCGACCAGGAGACCCTCCGGGCGGCCACCGCCGCCCTGGCCGCGCAGGTGAACACGAAGCCCCGCGACGCCGCGCTGACCTACGCCGGGACCACCGTGAAGCGGACCGCGGCCCGCTCCGGGGTCCAGCTCGACGAGGACGGGGCCGGCCGGGCCCTCCAGGACGGCTACCTGACCAGCACCGGCCCGGTGGAGCTGCCGAGCACGGTGACCGAGCCCGCGGTGACCACGGCCGAGGCGGACCAGGTGGCCACCGCGTACGCCAAGCCCGCCGTGTCCGGTGCCATCCGGGTCTCGGCCGGCCGCGCCGGGACCTTCTCGGTCAGCCCCGCCATGGTGGCGTCCTCGCTCACCTTCGCGGTCCAGGACGGCACCCTCGTCCCGCGGCTGGACGCCGAGCGGCTCCGGCGGGCCGCCGCCGACGCGGTGGACCGGGTCGAGTCGACCCGACCCCGCGACGCCACGGTCGCCCTGGTGAAGGGCAGACCGACCGTGGTGCCGGCCGTCGACGGGACGACCGTGTCCGCCGATGCCCTGGCCAAGGCGGTCGAGCCGGCCCTGACCCGGAAGGGTTCCGACCGGACCGGGACCGTCGCCCTCACCGGGGCGGCCGCCCCCTTCACCACGGCCGACGCCGAGAAGCTCGGCATCAAGGAGGTGACGGGGGAGTTCACCACCCACTTCCCCTACCTGCCGTACCGCAACACCAACCTGGGGCGAGCGGCCGAGCTGATCAACGGGACCGTGCTGAAGCCGGGGGAGACCTTCTCGCTCAACAAGGTGGTCGGTGAGCGGACCAAGGCCAACGGGTTCGTCGAGGGCTTCATCATCAACGGCGGCAAGTTCCGCAAGGAGCTGGGCGGCGGGGTGTCGCAGAGCGCGACCACGACGTACAACGCCATGTTCTTCGCCGGGCTGAAGGACATCGAGCACCAGCCGCACACCCTCTACATCGACCGCTACCCGCCGGGCCGGGAGGCCACCGTGGCCTGGCCGACCCTGGACATGCGCTTCCAGAACGACACCCGGTACGGCGTGCTCGTGCAGGCGAGCGTGGTCAAGGGGACGCCCAGCCGTCAGGGCTCCATCACCGTCCGGATGTGGTCGACGAAGACCTACGACAAGGTCGTGTCCACCACCCCGGTGAAGTCGGGCTTCACCACCGGTCGTGACCTCAAGGACCCCTCACCCCAGTGCGAGCCGATGACTCCGGTGCCCGGCTTCGACGCCGACTACCAGCGGCTGTTCTACCGGGACGGTGCCGTGGTCAGGCGGGAGAGCTTCCACTGGCGCTACGCCCCGACCGACCACGTCACCTGCGTCTGACCGGGGTGAGGTAGACGTAGCCGTGGTGCCGGGTGAAGCCGAGCCGCGCGTACGCCGTCAGCGCGCCCGAGTTGGCCGCGTCGACCTGCAGGTAGACGGAGCGGGCCCCCCGCCGCGCCCCCCAGTGGCCCAGGGCGACGATCGCCGCGGTCGCCCAGCCGCGCCGTCGGTGCTCGGGCCGGGTCCAGACCGAGGCCACCCCCAGCCAGTCCCCGCTCAGGTGACCGCGCCCGATCGTGACCAGTGGGCCCCCGTCGAGCTCGGTGGCGCCGGCGAAGGCGCGCGGCGGCTGACCGTCCAGGATCATCCGCAGCAGGGCGGGGTCGGCGTCGTTGGGGCGGCTCTCCTGGTAGGCGTTCCACCACTCCACCGCGAGGGTCTCGGTCACCCCCACCCGGGGGTCGCGGTCGCGGTGCGCGAGCAGATCGGTCAGCCGGGCGGCCAGCACGTCGGTGGGGACGTAGGTGTCGGTCCAGCCCAGGCCGCGCAGCCCGGCCTCCTGGGCCGAGCCCGCGATGGTCTGGGCCCGCGGGGGGATGGCGTGGGCCTCGGCGTACGCGGTGATCCGACCCGCGGCCTCGGCCAGCGGCATCCCCGGGTCGCCGACGGCGTGGCAGGAGTTGGCCCGCCCGGTGAAGCCGCCGCCGGCCCGCA
>JAOPXW010000398.1 GCA_025964935.1 Friedmanniella sp.
CGGAAGAAGGCGTCGGACTCACTCGTCAGCTCGGTCATGTACTCCTCGAGCTCCCACTTCTCGTTGCGCCACGTGAAGTAGGTGTAGCCCTGCTGGAACCCGACCTTGCCGAGGGCGTGCATCATGGCCGGCTTGGTGAACGCCTCGGCCAGGAAAATGACGTCGGGGTCGGTCTTGCGCACCTCGTTGAGCAGCCAGGCCCAGAAGTTGACCGGCTTGGTGTGCGGGTTGTCCACCCGGAAGATGCGGACGCCGCGATCCATCCAGAACCTGAGCAGGCGCAGGCACTCGGCGTAGATGCCGTCCCGGTCGTTGTCGAAGTTGATCGGGTAGATGTCCTGATACTTCTTGGGCGGGTTCTCGGCGTACGCGATCGAGCCGTCGGCGCGCTTGGAGAACCACTCCGGGTGGTCGGTGACCCACGGGTGGTCCGGTGAGGCCTGCAGGGCGAAGTCGAGGGCGATCTCCATCCCCAGCGATTTGATCTTGGCCACGAACCTGTCGAAGGACTCGAAGTCACCCAGGTCGGGGTGGATGGCGTCGTGCCCGCCCTCGGCGTTGCCGATCGCCCACGGCGAGCCGGGGTCGGCCGGGCCGGGGGTCAGCGTGTTGTTCGGGCCCTTGCGGAAGGCGGTGCCGATCGGGTGGATCGGGGGGACGTAGATGACGTCGAAGCCCATCGCGGCGGCCGCCTCGACCCGCTCGTGCGAGCTGTCGAAGGTGCCGGAGATCCAGCGACCGGACTCCTCGTCGTAGGAGGCCCCCTCCGAGCGCGGGAAGAACTCGTACCAGGAGGCGTACAGGGCCGCCCGACGCTCGACGAAGACCGGGTACTCGGGGGTCGGGGAGACGAGCTCCCGGGGTCCGAAGTCGGCCATCGCGGCGCGGACCTCGTCGGCCAGCACGACCTCGAGCCGGTCCTCGACCTGCTGACCGGCGTCCAGGCTGCGGGCGGCCCCCCGCAGCAGCGAGGCGACCTGGTCCTGACCGGCGCCCGCGGCCCGCTCGGCCGCCGCGGAGAACAGCGTCTTCCCCTCGGTGCAGACCAGGGACACGTCGATCCCCGCCGGAATCTTGATCTCGGCGGCGTGCACCCAGGTCTCCCACGGGTCGCTCCAGCCCTCGACCCGGAACGTCCAGGGGCCCTCGACGTCCAGGGTGACGTCGGCGGTCCACCAGTCGAAGCCCAGCGGGGTGGTCGGACGCATCCCGACGGCGCTCTGGTTGCCGTGCGGGTCGGTCAGGACCACCGAGGCGTTGACGGCGTCGTGACCCTCGCGGAACACGGTGGCGCGGATCGCGAAGGTCTCCCCGACCACCGCCTTCGCCGGGTAGGTGCCGTTCTCGATCACCGGGGAGACCTTGGTGACCGGGATGCGTCCGGTCAGCACGCCGACCGGGGGCTGCTCGATCCGCGAGGATGGGGCGCCCGCGGGGCCGGAGTCAGCGTGGTCAGCGCGCGCGAGCTCTTCGTTGGTTGCCGTCACGTTTCTCAACCTATCGGCACGCAGCCGCACTCGTCGCGGGGTGGGTGAGCCTTCGGGCGTGGCGGGGGCTCCCGCGGCGGCGGGATGGAGATCGACAGCAGATGAGACCCAGGTCACCACGACCGCCGGGCCGGACCGCTAGGTTGTTCCGGTGCGCGCTATCCGTCGATTCACCGTCCGGCCCGTCCTTCCCGAGGTGTTGAAGCCCTTGGGCGACCTGGCCCGCAACCTCCGCTGGTGCTGGCACGCCGACACCCAGGAGCTCTTCCGCTCCGTGGACCCGAAGCTCTGGGACGAGGTGGGCGGGGACCCCATGCGGCTGCTCGCCGACGTCTCCGTCGAGCGTTTCCAGAAGCTGGCGGCGGACCGTAAGTTCCTCAAGACCCTGAAGGCGGCCCAGGCCGACCTCGCCGACTACCTCGCGGGTGACCTCTGGTATCAGGGCTACGCCGGCGAGAACCCGCAGGCCCCCAAGGGGATCGGCTACTTCTCCCCGGAGTTCGGCATCACCGAGGTGCTGCCGCAGTACTCCGGTGGGCTGGGGATCCTGGCCGGCGACCACTTGAAGGCCGCCAGCGACCTGGGCGTCCCGATCATCGGGGTCGGTCTGCTCTACCGCCAGGGCTACTTCAAGCAGTCGCTGAACGCCGCCGGCTGGCAGCAGGAGCGCTACCCGCTGATCGATCCCAACGCCCTGCCGCTGACGCTGCTGCACGACTCCGACGGTCCGCTGCTGATCGAGGTGCCGCTGGCCGGACGGACGCTGCACGCGCAGGTCTGGCTGGCCCAGGTCGGGCGCGTCCCGCTGCTGCTGATGGACTCCGACGTCGAGCAGAACAGCGGCGCGGAGCGGGAGACGACCGACCGCCTGTACGGGGGTGGCACCGACCACCGCCTCGCCCAGGAGGTGCTGCTGGGCGTGGGCGGCGTCCGGGCCATCCGCGCCTACTGCGCGATCGCCGGCGTGCCGGCCCCCGAGGTCTTCCACACCAACGAGGGCCACGCGGGCTTCCAGGGGCTGGAGCGGATCCGGGAGTACATGGACACCGGGCTCGACTTCGACACCGCGCTGGAGGAGTGCCGGGCCGGGACCGTGTTCACCACCCACACCCCGGTCCCCGCCGGCATCGACCGCTTCCCGCGGCAGGAGGTGCAGGACCAGTTCGCCAGCTTCGGCCGGGTCCCGCTGGACCGGGTCCTGGCCCTGGGGGCCGAGGACTACGACGGCGGTGACCACGACAAGTTCAACATGGCGGTGATGGGGTTCCGGCTGGGTCAGCGGGCCAACGGCGTCTCGGTCCTGCACGGGGCCGTCTCACGGGAGATGTTCCAGGGCCTGTGGCGGGAGTTCGACACCTCCGAGGTGCCCATCACCTCGATCACCAACGGGGTGCACCACTTCACGTGGGTGCACGACGACCTGCTGCGGCTGCTCGAGGCCCCCACCGGGGAGTCCTCCGACACCGTCATCGACGGCTACGACTGGGCCGGTCTGGACCGGGTGGACGCCAAGACGATCTGGGAGCTCAAGCGCAGCATGCGCCAGGACCTGATCGCCATGACCCGGGGCCGGCTGGCCGAGAGCAGCGCCAACCGGGGCCTGGCCACCGACTGGGTGTCGAAGGTCCTGGACCCCGACGTGGTCACGTTCGGGTTCGCCCGCCGGGTCCCCTCGTACAAGCGACTGACCCTGATGCTGCGCGAGCCGGAGCGGCTGAAGGCCCTGCTGACCGACCCGAAGCGACCGATCCAGATCGTCATCGCCGGGAAGTCCCACCCGGCCGACGAGGGGGGCAAGGCGCTGATCCAGCAGATGGTGCATTTCGCCGACGACCCCGAGGTGCGCGAGCGCATCGTGTTCCTGCCCGACTACGACATCGGCATGGCCAAGCCCCTGTACCCCGGCTGCGACGTGTGGATGAACAACCCGCTGCGCCCGTACGAGGCCTGCGGGACCTCCGGCATGAAGGCCGCTCTGAACGGCGCGGCCAACCTGTCCATCCGTGACGGCTGGTGGGACGAGTGGTTCGACCCGGCCTTCGGCTGGGAGATCCCCTCGGCGGAGGGAGTCGACGACCCCGACCACCGCGACGACCTCGAGGCCCGGGCGCTCTACGAGATCATCGAGAACGAGATCGTGCCGCGCTTCTACGACGTGGACCGCGACGGTCTGCCGCAGCGCTGGATCCAGATGATCCGCGAGACCATCGCCGGTCTCGCACCCAAGGTGCTGGCCTCGCGGATGGTGCGCGACTACGTCACCACCCTGTACGCCCCGTCCGCGGCCGCGACGCACGCCGTGGAGTCCTCCGCCGGAGGGGCCGAGGCTCTGGCCGGCTGGAAGGAGCGGGTCCGCGCCGCCTGGCCCCAGGTGGCGGTCGACCACGTCGAGTCCCTGGACGGGGACCAGGTGGAGGTCGGGACCAAGATCCACGTCAGCGCCCTCGTACGGCTCGGCGAGCTGGCCCCCGAGGACGTCGAGGTGCAGCTGGTCACCGGCCGGCTGGAGTCCGGGGAGGACCTGCGCGAGCCGCGGGTCAGCCCCTTCCCGGCCGGCACCCCGGTCGACGGCGGGCTGCGTCGCTACGAGGGCTGGGTCGAGGCCCGACGGGCCGGGGCCATCGGCTACACGGTCCGGGTCGTCCCGCACCACCCGCTGCTCGTGAGCCCGGCCGAGATGGGCCTGGCCACCCTGCCGGCCGACCTGCCCGCCCCGCCGTCGGCGAGCTACGTCCCCTGATCCGGTAGCCGGCCCCCCGCCCGCGGGGTGCGCGGGCGGGACCGGGTCAGCGCTGCCGGGTCAGCGCTGCCGGGTCAGCGAGCCGGGGTGCTGAGCACGGCGGCCACGACCTGGTCCAGGGCGAGGTGGGCCGCGGCCTCGAAGAGCGGGATCGAGACGAACCCGTGGATCGCGTCCGGGTGCGTGCTGAGCTCCACGGGCACCCCGGCGGCCCGGAGCGCGTCGGCGTAGCGGTAGGCGTCGTCGCGGATCGGGTCCTGCCCGGCGGCCACGACCAGGGCCGGCGGCAGGTCGCCGTGGTCGTGGTGGTGCAGCGGGCTGACCCGCGGGTCGTCGGCCCGGATGCTGTCGGGACGGTCCTGCGGCAGGTAGAGCCGGCCGTACCAGTCCAGGGTGCTGCGGCGCAGCATCGGCGCGTCCGGCAGCTCGCCCACCGAGGGGGAGGCCAGCGAGAGGTCGGTCGCCGGGTAGAGCAGGATCTGGCGCTGCAGCACGGGCCAGGTCGGGTCGCGGCGGGTCTCGTCGCGGCTGGCCAGGGCCACCAGCGCCGCCAGGTTGCCACCGGCGCTCTCGCCCATCACCGAGACCCGCGCCGGGTCGGCACCGAGCTCGTCGGCGTGGGCGATGAGCCAGCGGGTCGCCGCCCAGCTGTCCTGGAAGGGCACCGGGGCCGGGTGCTCCGGCGCCAGCCTGTAGTCCACCGAGGCGACGACCACCTGGGCCCGGCCGGCGAGATTGCCGCAGAGCCAGTCCGAGGCGGTCAGGTTGCCGAAGACGAAGCCGCCGCCGTGGAAGTTGACCACCAGCGCCCGGGGCCTCGCCGCCGGCGGTCCGGACCGGTACAGCCGGACCCGGAGGGTGGTGCCGTCGGCGGCGGGGACGCCCACGTCCTCCAGCCGTACGCCCGACACCACGGGGCCGAGCACGGTCCGGGCGGCCCAGCGCGGCAGCTCCCGCCGGGTCCGGCTCAGGTAGCGCGCCGACGGCGGGTCGGGTCGCGGCAGCCGCTGCAGGGCGGCCATCAGCCACCGGGTCCGACGGTTCACGCGGCCGGGTCAGTCGACCTGGAGGACCACGACCGTACGGCCGGGCAGCCGCAGGGCGGAGCCGGCCGGGATCTTGTCGACCGGCAGCTCACCCTCCTCGCCCGAGTGGGCCAGTACCGTGTAGGTGTGGGCCCACGGGCCGTCGGGCAGCAGGACCTGGACCGGGTCTGAGCCGCCGTGGAACCAGATCAGGAACGCCTCGTCCTCGGTCCGGTCGGGGTCGTCGTGGGCGAGGTACATGCCCAGCGTGCGGCGGGTCCCGTCGTGCCACTCCTCGGCCGTCATCTCGGACTCCCGGCCGCCGAACCAGGCGAGGTTGCGCCGGCCCGTCGGCCGGCCGCCGGCGTCCAGCAGCACCTCGCCGTGCCGGTAGGCCGAGCGCCGCAGCACCGGGTGCTCGGCCCGCAGGGCCAGCAGCCGCCGGGTGAGGTCGGTGAGGTCGCCCCAGCTGTCCTGGGTGTCCCAGTGCACCCAGGAGACGGGGGAGTCCTGGCAGTAGGCGTTGTTGTTGCCCTGCTGGGTCCGGCCGAGCTCGTCGCCCGCCGTCAGCATCGGGACCCCCGTGGACAGGATCAGGGTGGCCATCATGTTCTGCACCTGTCGGTGCCGCAGGGCCTTGATGGCCTCGTCGTCGGTCTCGCCCTCCACCCCGCAGTTCCAGGACCGGTTGTCATCGGTGCCGTCGCGGTTGGACTCACCGTTGGCGCCGTTGTGCTTGACGTCGTAGGTGACCAGGTCGCGCAGCGTGAACCCGTCGTGCGAGGTGACGAAGTTCACGCTGGCACTGCTGGGCCGGGCCGCGTGGCCGAAGATGTCGGGTGACCCGGCCAGCCGCTGCGCCAGCTCGGCGACGCCGTGCACGTTGCCGCGCCAGAAGTCCCGCGTGTAGTTGCGGAAACGGTCGTTCCACTCACTCCAGCGGTCGCCGAACGCGCCGACCTGGTAGCCGTACGGGCCCATGTCCCACGGCTCGGCGATGAGCTTGACCTTGCTCAGGACGGGGTCCTCGCGCATCGCGACCTTGAACGGGTGGTTCTGGTCCACGTGATGGCTGGAGTCCCGCAGCAGGGTGGTGACCAGATCGAAGCGGAAGCCGTCGACGCCCATCTCGGTCACCCAGTAGCGCAGCGAGTCCAGGACCAGCCGCAGCACCCCCGGCTCGGAGGTGTCGACGGAGTTGCCGCAGCCGGTCACGTCGTAGTCGTTGCGCTTGTCGTCGGTCAGGCGGTAGTAGCCGAGGTGGTCCAGACCCCGGAAGGCCAGGGTCGGGCCCTCGTGGCCCCCCTCACCGGTGTGGTTGTAGACCACGTCGAGGATGACCTCGATGCCGGCCGCGTGCAGCGCCGAGACCATCTCCTTGAACTCCCGGACCTGCTGGCCCAGCGTCCCGACGGAGCCGAATGCGGAGTGCGGCGCGAAGTAGCCGAGGGTGTTGTAGCCCCAGT
>JAOPXW010000401.1 GCA_025964935.1 Friedmanniella sp.
CGACGCCGGCGGTGTGCAGCAGCTCGGCGACTGCCCGGGTCGTCTTCTTGGCCCGGTCCTCGTACGCCCCCGCGCACCCCACCCAGAACAGGTAGTCCACCTCGGACAGGTCGGCCACGTCGGTCCCGACGACCGGCACCGGGAACGGCAGGTCCTTGGCCCAGTCCATCCTGCCCTTGGGGCTCTGGCTCCAGGGGTTCCCCTTGCTCTCCAGGCCCTTGAACAGCCCGGTCAGCTCACTGGGGAACTCCGACTCCATCATCACCTGGAAGCGCCGCAGGTCGAGGATGTGGTCGACGTGCTCGATGTCGACCGGGCACTGCTGCACGCAGGCACCGCAGGAGGTGCACGACCACAGCACGTCCGGGTCGATGACCCCCGCGAACCCGTCGCTGACCTGGATCGGTCCCACCAGCGGACGCGACGCCTCAGCCACGACCGACGCCGGCAGGTCGCCGCGCGCCTCCTCGGCCGCCTGCAGGTAGGGCGCCTTGGCGTACGCGTGCTCCCGCAGGTCCATGATCAGCTTCTTGGGTGAGAGCGGCTTGCCCGTGTGCCAGGCCGGGCACTGGGACTGGCAGCGGCCGCACTCGGTGCAGGACGTGAAGTCCAGCAGCCCCTTCCACGTGAAGTCTTCGATCTTCCCGACCCCGAGGGTCGCGTCCTCCTCCAGGGTCTCCAGGTCGGTGAAGTCGACGGGCTGTCCCGCCACGGCCAACGGGGCGAGCGGGCCCAGGCTCGGACGTCCGTCGGCGAACCGCTTGAACCAGATGTTGGGCCAGACCGTGAACCGGTGCCAGGCCACGCCCATCGTCGTGTTCAGCCCGAGTACCACGAACCACGCCATCGAGATGACGATCTTGGCCGCCGCCACCCAGACCATCGCCCTGCCCAGGGTGGCGGTGCTCGTCCCGGCCGGCAGCAGGAACCAGGTGAGCGGGAAGTGCAGCCGCGAGGTCTCCGCCCCGAGCAGCCGGTACTCCAGCGCTCGCAGGGTGAGCACACAGACCACGATGCCGAGGATGGTCAGCTCGACGTACACCGCCTGGCCGGTGCGGGAGCCGAAGAACCGCGAGGCGCGACCACGGCCCCGCTGCCGCAGACGCGTCACCATCAGGAAGACGATCCCGACCAGGCCGGCCCAGGCGATCAGCTCGGCCAGCCACTCGTAGACCAGCCAGTGCCCGATCACCGGCAGGGCGAAGCGGGGGTCGAACAGCTGCCCGTACGCGGTCAGCAGCGTGAAGAAGAGGGCCCCGAAGGCCACGAAGACCGTCCAGTGGGCGATGCCGACCGCGCTCCACTGCAGCATCCGGGTGTGGCCGAGGGTCTCGGTCAGCATCATCCGCCACCGGGTCGCGGGGGCGTCCCGACGCCCGACGATGGGCTGGCCCGTCCGGACCACGCCGATGATCGTCCGGACGGCGCGGGTGAACAGCGCGACCCCGACCACCGTGACGAGCAGAGCGAGCACCTGGGCCACGATCTCCACCGCTGCACCTCCGTGAGCAGAAGTTACTTGTGAGTAACCTAGCCGGTCGGCGAAGGCCGGGGACCCGTACGCCTCTCCCTCGCGCCGTGATGGGCCGGCCCCGACCGCGGCCGACGGCCTGGGGCGCGCCGGGCGAGGGCGAAGGTGGGGCGCGCCGCTCGACCTCCTCTGATTGTCGGCCGTGGCCGTTATGGTCGGAGCGACCCTGGGCGGCGAGAGTCGGCGGGGTCATCCGAGCAGGGCACAGCAGTCGGGTCGATGAGCAGGCGGGTATGGCGTGATCCAGTTCGAGTCAGTGGGCAAGACGTTCCGGAACGGCACGGCGGCCGTCGTCGACCTCGACCTCACGGTCCCCGCGGGTCAGGTCACCGCGATCGTCGGCCCCCCGGGATCCGGCAAGACGACCACGCTGCAGCTGGTCAACCGGATGCTCGAGCCGAGCAAGGGCCGCATCCTGCTCGACGGGACCCCGCTGAAGTCTCGTCGGCGCACCGCCCTGCGGCGGCAGCTGGGGTACGTCACGCAGAGCGGGGGCCTGTTCCCGCACCGCACGGTGCTGGAGAACATCGGCACGGTGCCCGGTCTGCTGCGCTGGTCGCGGGACAAGACCCACAAGCGCTCGGTCGAGCTGTTGGGCATCGTCGGGCTGGAGCGCAAGCTGGCGCACCGCTATCCCGCGCAGCTCACCGCCGGTCAGCAGCAGCGGGTCAGCCTCGCGCGGGCGCTCGCCGCCGACCCCCAGGTGCTGCTGATGGACGAGCCGTTCTGCGTCGCCGACCCCGCGCTGCGGGCGGAGCTGCACGACTTCTTCAGCGCGCTCCAGCGGGACCTGGGCAAGACGGTCCTCCTCGTCACCCACGACATCGACGAGGCCCTCCAGCTCGGCGACCAGGTCGCGGTGCTGCGGGTGGGTGGCCGGTCGGCCCAGGTCGGGACCCCTCAGCAGCTGCTCGAGGAGCCCGCCGACGCCTTCGTCGAGGGGTTCGTGGGTCGCGACCGCGGCTACCGGTCCCTGTCGTACGTCTCGGCCGGCTCGCTCAGCCTGGACAACGTCCGGGTGGTCCGGGACGTCGAGGCCGCCACGGGTGACGAGCCCGCGCTGGTCGTCGACGGCGACGCCCGGCCGGTCGGTTGGGCCGACCCCGCCCGCCCCGGTCAGCTGGCCCCCCTCGGCTCGACCTTCGACCCGCAGCACGACACCCTGCGTACGGCCCTCGACGCGGCGCTGACCTCCCCGCACGGCCTGGCCGTGGCGGTCGAACCGGCGACCGGCCGCTTCGCCGGGGTAGTCGCGGCCGCGGCCATCCTGAGCCAGGCCACCGACCGCCGGGCACCGTCGGTGGCCCCGGTGGACGCGGCAGAGTCGGACCAGGTCGACGTCACGGCGATCGATGCTGCCCCGGTCGACGCTGCCCCGGTGGAGGCGGCGGACGCCGAGGCGCCGGTGGACGATGCTGCCGCGCCGCCCGCCGATCACGCCGAGCGCTGGGACTCTGGCTCGAGCTTGACCGACGCCGAAGCCGAGACGGTGGGTTCCGAGCACGTGGAGGCCGAGCCGGTGGGCGCTGAGGCGGTCGACCAGCAGGCCGCTCCCGACGACGAGACCGTCCGCCACGACACCGTCACCGACCACGACGAGGATGCGCCCAGCCACGACGAGCCCGTCCTCGACCACGAGCCCGCTATCGACCACCACGCCGCCCCTGAGGACGCCGCCACCGAGCCCGCCGACCCGGACCTGGCGGCGGGGGAAGACGGCCACCGGTCGGAGGAGCAGGGCCGTGAGCACGGCCGCAACGCCGTGCTCCCCGAGGCTGACCCAGCCGAGGACGCTGACCCGTCCGCCGCTGACGCCGAGCCGGCCGGACCGCCGCCGTACGCGCCCTCGCAGCACCCCGTCCGGGGTCGCGAGCCGGCCGACGACCGCCGCTGGGCCGCGGCGTTCGGCACCGAGACCACCCTGATCCGGAACCGGCCCGCGACCGAGGCCGTGTCCGACCCGTCGGGCGACTACGCGACCAGCCCGGCGCACGGTGCCGGCGCACCCACCGACACCCCCTACAGTGCGCATCCGGACACCGCGGACCTCGCCGACGCCGACCTCGCCGACGCCGAGACCGGGTCCTGGTTCCGGGACACCGACGAGCTGGAGCCCGCCGCCCGCCCGGCCGGGCTCTGGGGCCGCTGGATGGAGCGGGGCCGGTGAACCTCGACTGGACCTGGCTGCAGGGCAACGTGGCCGCGATCGCCTCACTGCTCGGTCAGCACGCGCTGCTCGCGCTGATCCCGGTCGTCGTGGCGTTGGTGCTCGCGCTCCCCCTCGGCTTCCTCGTCTCCCGGACCGGGAGGGCGGCCCCCGCCATCCTGGCCGTGCTCGGGCTGGTCTCCTCGATCCCCGCCCTGGCCCTGTTCGTGGCGCTGCCGATCCTGCTCGGCACCTCGATCCTCAGCCCGCTCAACGTGGTCGTGGCGCTCACCGTCTACTCCACCGCGCTGTTGGTGCGCAGCGTCGCCGACGGGCTGCGGGCCGTCCCGGCGACCGTTCGGCAGTCCGCGTCGGCGATCGGCTTCGGCTGGTGGCGCCGGGTGTTCCGGGTGGAGCTGCCGCTCGCCCTGCCGACCGTCTTCGTCGGCCTGCGCGTGGTGACGGTGTCCAACATCGCCCTGGTCAGTGTGGCCGTCCTGGTCGGGACCGGCGCGCTGGGTCAGCTGTTCGTCCGGGGCTACGCCAGCACCTTCTACACCCCCCTGGTCGCGGGCCTGGTGCTGAGCGTCCTGCTCGCTCTGCTCGCCGACCTCGTCCTCCTCCTCCTGCAGCGACGGTCCCTGCCCTGGGTCCGGGCAAGGCGTACGGCGTGAACCTCTTCGGCTACCTGACCGACCCGGCGCACTGGACCGGCGACGGGCTGATCCCCCGGCTGCTGCTGCAGCACCTGGCCTACACCGCCTCCGCCGTGGTGATCGCGGCCGTGGTGGCGGTCCCACTCGGGATCTGGATCGGCCACAGCGGGCGGGGACTGTTCCTGGTCCGTGCGCTCCACCACGGGCTGCGGGCCGTCCCGGCCCTCGGTCTGCTCTTCCTGGCCGTGCTCCTGCTGGGAAGCGGGGCGGTCAACGTCGTCGTGGTGCTGGCCCTGCTGGCCGTGCCGGTCCTCCTGAGCGCCACGGCCATTGGGGTGGCGGCGGCTGACCGCGACGCCGTGTACGCCGGACGCGCCCTCGGACTGACGGCGGGCCAGGTGGTTCGTCGGGTGGAGTGGCCGCTCGCCCTGCCGCAGGTGCTGACCGGGGTGCGCCGCGCCACCGTCCAGGTGGTCGCCACCGCCACCGTCGCCGCGTTCGTCTCCGGCGGCGGGCTCGGGCGCCTCCTGACCGCCGGGCAGGCGCAGCGGGACTACCCGCAGATGTTCGCCGGTGCCCTGCTCGTCACCGCCCTCGCCGTCCTGCTGCACCTGCTGCTCGCCGGGTTCGGCTGGCTGGCCACCCGCCGGGCCCGACCGGCCCGCCGCCTCCGGGGCCTCGCCCCGGCCGCCGCCTGACCGACCCTCGGACCCGTCCGGGTCCCCCGGAGGAGCCCCATGAGAGTGCGTCACCGGTTCGGGCCCTGCGGGGTCGGCCTGGTCCTGGTCGTGGTGTCGGCCTGCGGAACCAGCCCCGTCGACCCGCTCGGCTCCGGCTCGGTGACTCCGTCGACGGCCGCGTCCGGCCGCGCCGTCGTGGTGGGTGCGAGCACCTCCACCGAGTCGTCGGTCCTGGCCGAGCTCTACGCCCAGGCGATGACGGCCCACGGAGTCCCCGCGGCCACCCGCACCGGCCTCGGGTCCCCCGACGAGGCGCGGCGGGCTTTGCAGGAGGGGTCGGTGTCGGTGCTGCCCGAGTACACGGGGGACCTGCTCCTGAGCCTCGACCCGAACGCGACGGCCACCACCGCCGCTGAGGTGGCGCAGGCCCTTCCGGCAGCCCTGCCGACCGGGCAGCGGGTGCTGGCCAGCTCGCCGGCGGCGGACCAGGACGTCTACGTCGTCACCCGGGACTTCGCGCGCCGCCACGGCCTGGCCACGCTGGCCGACCTGAAGAAGGTGTCCGCCGGCCTCACCCTGGGCGGGCCGGCGGAGCTCGAAACCCTCGCGTACGGGCCCGCCGCGCTCACCTCGATCTACGGTGTCACGGTCAAGGGCTTCCGCCCCGACGACTCGGTCACCATGCGGGCTCGTGACCTGACCGCCGGCCGGCTCCAGCTGGCGACCTTCGGCACGACCGAGAGCGTCCTCGCCGCCCACGGCTACGTCGAGCTCGGCGACCCGCAGGAGATCGTCCTGCCCCAGAACGTCGTCCCGCTGACCAGCGCCGCCGTCGCCGAGGACGCTATCGCCCGCCGGGCCGTCGAGTCGGTCCAGGCGGCGCTCACCACTGCCGACCTGGCCGCCCTGGACGAGCGGGTCGACGCGGCCCACGTCGCCCCGGCCGAGGTCGCGCGCGACTGGCTCCAGGGCCAGGGCCTGAGCTAGTCCGAGCCGCCGTCGGCCCCGCTGTCCGAGCCGCCGTCAGCCCCGCCGCTGCGAGTTCCACCGGCTCCCGGGGGCCGACGCTCCCGGGCCAGCTGCTCGACGAGGCGGGCGATGAGGGCGTACGGGATGGGCTGGTCCAGCGGGAAGCGCGCGGTGCCCTTGCCGGTGTCGTACCCCGCCAGCTCGGGCAGCCGGCTGCGGTCGGCGGGCAGCGGATAGAGGCCGAGGTGGTGCTTC
>JAOPXW010000405.1 GCA_025964935.1 Friedmanniella sp.
GGCGGGCCGCCGTCGGGTCCGAGGACGCATACGTCGCGGCGTCGGTCGACCCGTCGGCGCGCGGCTCCCACCGGGACCCGCTGTGCAGGTTCTGCTGATCGTTCACGTTGCCCCTCACTCGCTCGTGAGGTCGATACTGGTGCAGACGCCTGGTGATTCGTCAGGAGCAACCTGTGGGTCACCTGTGGGTTAAGTAGTCACGCTATGGGCTACCCGGAGGTCGGGTCAGCCGAGCAGCTCCGCGGCCGGGGTGTAGGCCAGCCCGTGCGCCTCGGCCACGGGCCGGCTGGTGAGCCGGCCGCCCAGGGTGGTGAGCCCCGCCGCCAGCGCCGGCGAGCTCTGGGCCGCCCCCCGGACGCCCAGCCGGGCCACGGTCCCCAGGTAGGGCAGGGTCGCCGAGGTGAGGGCCAGGGTGGAGGTCCGGGCCACCGCGCCGGGGATGTTGGCCACGCAGTAGTGCACGACCCCCTCCTCGACGTAGGTCGGGTTCGAGTGGGTGGTGGGCCGGCTGGTCTCGAAGCAGCCGCCCTGGTCGATGGCGATATCCACGGCCACGCTGCCCGGGCGCATGGACGCGATCATCTCGCGGCTGACCAGCTTGGGGGCTCGGGTGCCGGGCACCAGCACGGCCCCGATCAGCACGTCGGAGTCGGCGATGTACTGCGCCAGCCGGGCCCGGTTGGGCTGCACCAGGTCCAGCCGACCCTCGAAGACGTCGGACAGGTAGGCCAGCCGGGCCGGGTTGGTGTCGAACACCCGGACGATCGCCCGCATGCCGACCGCGATCTTGGCCGCCTCGGTGCCGGACACGCCGCCGCCGATGATGGTCACCTTCGCCGCGGGGGTTCCGGGAACCCCGCCCAGGAGCACGCCGGCCCCGCCGGCGGGGCTCTCCAGGTGGTGGGCGGCGGCCTGCACCGCCATCCGGCCGGCCACCTCGCTCATCGGCGTGAGCAGCGGAAGCCGGCGGTCGTCGGTCTGGACCGTCTCGTAGGCGATGGCGTCGATCTTGCGGTCCAGCAGGAACTGGGTCAGCGGCTCGTCGGCAGCCAGGTGGAGGTAGGTGAAGAGCTGCTGCCCCTCGCGGAACCGGTGGTACTCGGCGGCGACGGGCTCCTTGACCTTGACGATCAGGTCGGCCCCGGCGAACACCTCGTCGGCGGTGGCGACGACCGTCGCCCCGGCCGCGGCGAACTCCTCGTCGGAGAAGCGGGAGCCGGCCCCGGCTCCGGACTGCACCAGCACGGTGTGCCCGTGGTGGACGAGCTCCGCCGCGCCGTCGGGCTGCAGCGCGACCCGGTTCTCGTTGTCCTTGATCTCGGTCGGCACACCTACGACCAGCGTCATGCCCACCACCTCCTCCGTGCTCGGTCGGTGCCTGGCTCGACCCTGCCGAACCATGCCTGTGGTCGAGAAACTAGCGAAGTCTTCGGTAGGCTGGGCGGATCAGCGAAGGTTGTTCGACTGGAGATGCCGTGGCCGCAGAAGATGAGGGAAAGGCCCGACGACAGCCTTCCGGGGCGAACAATGTTCGACCGCCCCGTACGCCGACCCGCCCCCGCCGGGGTGAGCTCACCCCGGTCGACACCATGATCCTCGACATCCTCCGCCGGGACGCGCGCACCCCCAACAACGCCATCGCCCAGCAGGTGGGCATCGCACCCTCGACCTGTCTGGGCCGGATCCGGGAGCTGGAGCGCAGCGGGGTGATTCTGGGCTATCACGCCGACATCAACCTGGACGCCCTCGGCGCCCCGCTCCAGGCCATGGTCTCGGTCCGCCTGCGCGCGGGCGCCCGGCACCTGCTGCGGGAGTTCACCGAGCAGCTGCGCGTCCGCCCCGAGGTCCTGAACGTGTTCTTCCTCGGCGGGCACGACGACTTCCTCATCCACATCGCCCTCGCCGACAGCGCCGGTCTGCGCGACTTCGTGCTGGACCAGCTGTCCTCCAACCCCGAGGTCGCCGCCACCCAGACCAACATCATCTTCGAGCACACCCGGGGGGTGGCCTGGACCAGGCCCTGAGGCTGGGCTGGGGCCCGAGCCTCAGCCGGACGCGGGGCCGTCGCCTCAGCCGTACGCGGGGCCGTCGCCTCAGCCCCGGCTAGGCACTCGGGCGCACCCCGCCCAGGTAGTCACCGGCGCTTCCCAGCGCCTGACGGATCTGGCGCACCGACTCCTCCAGTGCGCTCAGCCGGGCCTCGACGTCGCCGCCCGGCTGGTCGGCGGGTGGCTCGGTCCCCAGGCTGACCCCCACGACGGCGGTCATGGTGACCCCCGGGTCGGAGATGTCGTCGACGAAGACCCCGCTGTCCTGACCGGCGTAGCTGGTGGTCGACGGCGTGGAGGTGCCGTCCAGGCGCCGGTTCTCGTCCCAGCCCGGGAACTGGTCTCCCGCGTCGCCGCGGTTGCCGGCCCGCTCCAGGTCCTTCGACCCGTCCGCCTGGAGCAGCCCGACCAGGTAGTGCGCCTCGTCGGTGTTGTCCTCCTTGGCGTCGTCGATGTGCCAGGCCAGCAGGCCACCCCCGGGCAGGTCGGCGTCGAAGCCCGACTGCTGGCGGTTCTCCAACAGGAAGTACTCCAGGCTGTCGGCCCCGTCGGTCCAGAGCCGGAAGACCGTCTTGCTGGACTTGACGTCTTCGACCGCCAGAGTCTGGGCCGCCGTGACGTTGGTGGTCTGCACCCATCCCTGCTGCGCCTTGCACCAGGCGGAGGGGTGGGCCGGGGTGTCCCCGCCGTTGTTCCACGAGCCCGCGGCCATCAGGCACCAGCTGCCGACGCCCTCGGAGCTGCCGTCGATGTCGTACAGGTCGGGGAAGCCGAAGAGCAGGTGGCCCAGCTCGTGCGCGCTGACGCCGAGCTTCGCGTCCTCGGGGATCGTCAGGTAGGCGTAGATCTTGGCCGCGTCCGCGACGTACTCCTCCGCCAGCACCCACTTGTGGGACCAGATGTCACCCGAGTCGCCGGTCTCCTCCCCGCCGCTCCCGGCGTGCACGACGATGAACGCGTCGACGTAGCCGTTGCCGTCGTTGTCGTAGGGCCCGAAATCCACGCTGGAGTCGGCGGCGCGGGCGGCGTCGGCGGCCAGGACGTTGGCCCGCGGCTCACCGGACGGCTTCCCGATCCCGAAGTTGTGGTTGGCGTACCACTCCAGCGTCTGCGGCATGGTGAACGGGCCGACCACCTCGCCGGCGATCTCGATCAGCCCACCGGTGACCTCGCGGTAGTACTCGGCCACGCTGCCGGTCGGGACCACGCCGTTGGAGAAGAACAGGTCACGGAACCGCTCCGCCTGGCCCGGAGACAGGGCGCGGTCGGTGAACTCGGCCAGCACCACCACGACCCGCACCGTGCCGCGCAGCGGCGTCCGCTCTGCGGCGGCGTGGCGGACCCGGCGGGCCGCGATGCCCGGCGGGAAGGCGTCCGGCGGCAGGATCACGCCGTCGTTGAAGCCGAAGTAGCGCGGGTTGGGCGCGGCGGCCGGCTCGAGGCCGGGGGCCCCGGCCTGTAGCCCGGGTCGGCCGGCGGCACGCAGACGATCCCGGAGCTGAGGGCTCGGGGAAACGGCACACAGCCGCTCGGCTTCTGCCTCGGGGTCCGGTGCCGGTTCGGGGTGACGCTGCATGGTTCCTCCTCTACCCTCCGGGCGGCGGTCTGCCCCCGGGTCTTTGCGGGCCGCTCATGGGACGGCGGCCTCGGTCGTCGGCTTCGGCCCCCGACAGGCTCAGCGTCGCGCGCGGCACCGACAGTTTTCGACAGCGCTCCGTCTCGACCGGAGCCCCGTCGGGTGTCCAGAGGCGTCCGGGTCGGGCCTGATACCAGAGCTGTCGCGACGGTTCTCGCCGACGCCGCGACCGGCCGTACGGACCGGCCCCGGGCCACATGCTGGCCCGCCCAGACCGTCGAAGGTCAAGAAATCACCCAACCGCCTCCGGCCGCGGTGGCGGCGACTTACCCTCGTGGAGCAGGGCGTAACGACTGAGTTTCCCGGGGTGGCACCTGCATCCACGTCACCACCAGGGTGCCGACACGGCACCACCCGGGAGCAGCATCCATGTCACGCACGCCCGCCCGCATCGTCACCGCCGCCCTCGCTCTGGGGGTGCTGACCGCGCCCCTGCACAGCCTCACCGCCGCGGCCGCCGTCCCCACCCCCAGCTCGTTCACCTCGGTCTCCTCGCAGGCGGGCCCCCGGCCCGGCGAGGTCACCATCAGCTGGGCACAGGACGGCCGCTCCACGACCGACTTCGTCGTGGAGACCGGACTCACCAGCTTCAGCACCACCGATGCCTCGCTGCCCGTGCACGCCCGGGGCTCGTCCTTCTTCAGCGTCCCGGCCAGCCAGCGGTCGATGACGCTGACCGCCGCGCAGACGGCCGCCGCGGGCGCCCCGGTCGGCTCGGCCAACCACCTCTACTTCCGGCTGCACGCCCTTAACCACACCAGTGCCGGTGACGCCACCAAGTTCTACCCCTACCTGCAGACGGTGCCCGTCGCCCCGGCGGTCCCGGCCGGCACGGGGACGGCCCTGCGGCTCGGCAGCTTCAACGTTCGGACGGCCCGCGCCACCACCGACAGCCGGACCTGGCTCGAACGCGCACCCGACGTGGCGCGCAGCATCGTGGACCACAACCCCGGCGTGGTCACCCTGCAGGAGCTGGGCCCGGGCCGGGCCGACGGCCAGACGGGCACCCTGA
>JAOPXW010000038.1 GCA_025964935.1 Friedmanniella sp.
CGGAGGCCAGGGCGACCCGCCACGGCCGCCCCGCCGCGGCCGCCGGCACCGCCGGCTCAGGTGGCCCGGGTTCAGGCATCCCCGGCCGGACCGGCGAGGGCGGCGAGGATCCGGGTCGCGCTCGACCCGAGGTCGAGTCGCTCGGTGACGGCGGCGAAGGCGGCGGGGTCCACCGGCTCCCGGGGCAGGACGAGGTCGTCGAAGCTGACCCCGAGGTCGATGTCGGTCGCCACCGCGACCACCGTCGGGGCCACAGCCAGGTAGTCGATGCCGGCGGCCAGCTTGGCCCGGACCGACGGGCTGAGCCGGCTGGGGCTGCGACTGGCCTCGGTCAGGATGCCCTCCAGGTCGCCGTACGTCGAGATCAGGCTGGCGGCGGTCTTCTCACCGATCCCCGACACCCCGGGCAGCCCGTCGGAGGCGTCGCCGCGCAGGGTGGCGAAGTCCACGTACGCCGTCGGCGGGACCCCGTAGCGCTGCTGGACCCAGGCCTCGTCGACCTGCTCGTGCCGGCCGACGCCCCGGGCGGTGTAGAGCACCCGTACGCCGCGGCGATCGTCCACAACCTGAAACAGGTCCCGGTCACCGGTGACCACCTCCGCCGGCATCGGGGTGCGGGCCGCCAGGGTGCCGATCACGTCGTCGGCCTCGTAGCCGTCGTGGCCCACCACGGCGATCCCCAGGGCGTGCAGCACCTCGAGGATCCAGGGCACCTGGACCGCCAGCGACGCCGGGGCGGCCTCACCCTGGGTCTCGGCCGAGCTGGCCATCTCCCGCACCACGGTCTCGTCGGCCTCGGCGACCCGGTGGGCCTTGTAGGACGGGATCAGCTCGACCCGCCACGCGGGCCGCCAGTCGTTGTCCCAGCAGCACACCACGTGGGTGGGCGCATAGGTGTCGACCAGGCGGGAGATGAAGTCCATCAGCCCCCGCACCGCGTTCACCGGCGTGCCGTCGGGCGAGCGCACCGAGTCGGGCACCCCGAAGAAGGCGCGGAAGTAGAGCGAGGCGGTGTCCAAAAGCAAAATCTTCTGTTCGCGCACAGCCGAATACTGACACGATGACGGCATGGAGCAGCTTGACCGACGCATTCTTTCGCTGTTGGCGCGTGACGGCCGGATGTCCTACACCGACATCGGCAAGGAGACCGGGCTCTCGACCTCAGCCGCCCAGCAGCGCGTCCGTCGGCTCGAGCAGCGGGGTGTGATCAAGGGCTACCGCGCCGTCCTCGACGCCGGTGAGCTGGGTCTGATGGTCACGGCCCTGGTGGCCATCAAGCCCTTCGACCCCCGCCAGCCCGACGACGCCCCCGAGCTGCTGCAGCACATCGACGAGATCATCTCCTGCTACTCGGTGGCCGGCGAGCCGAGCTACATCCTCAAGGTCCAGGTCCCGACCATGTCGCACCTGGAGTCCCTGCTGGCCCGGATCCGGGCGGACGGGAAGGTCTCCACCCACACCACGACGGTGCTCTCCACGCCGTACGAGGACCGTCCGGCCATCTGAGCCGGCCCGACGTGACGTCAGAGGACACGCGGCCACCGGCCACCCCGGCGGCCCGGCTGCTGACCGGCGGCCGGCTGCTGGGCCACCCGCCGGGGGCCGGGGCGCTGGTCGTCGAGGGCGACCGGATCGCCTTCGTGGGTTCCGACGAGCAGGCCCGCCGGCACGCCTCCGGAGCGCCGGAAACGCCACTGCACGGGCGGCTGCTCACCCCGGCCTTCGTCGACGCCCACCTGCACGCCGTCCAGACCGGCCAGATGATGGCCGGGCTGGACCTGCACGGCGTGGCCGGCCGCACCAGCCTGCTGGACGCGGTGGCGGCCTACGCGACCGCGCACCCGGGAGGGGTCGTGGTGGGGCAGGGCTGGGACGAGCGCGAGTGGCCGGACCCGCGACCGCCGACCCGCACCGAGCTGGACCGGGCCGGCGGGGGAGCGGCGGTGTACCTCGCCCGGATCGACGTCCACTCCGCCGTCGTCTCCAGCGCCCTGCTGGCCCAGCTGCCCGACGTCAGCAGCGCCGTCGGGTTCTCGGCCGACGGGCTGCTGACCCGGGACGCACACCACCTGTGCCGCGGCCGGATGGACCGGCTCTTCAGCGACGGCGAGCGTCGAGCGGCCGCCCGGTCGGCGCTGGAACGGGCCGCCGCCTGCGGCGTGGCCTGGGTGCACGAGCTGGGCGGGCCGCACCTGGGGCCCCTGGAGGACCTGACCCGGGTCAGCGAGGTCGGCGCCGGGCTCGGCCTGGGGGTCGTCACCTACTGGGGCGAGCTGGGCTCGCCGGAGTCCCTGGCCCGGGCCCGCCGCGTCGGCGCGGTCGGGCTCGCCGGTGACCTGTGCGTCGACGGGGCGATCGGTTCACGGACCGCCGCCCTCTGGGAGCCGTACACCGACGCCACGCAGGCCGCGGGCCCGGCCGTTGCGACCGCGGACGGCCGCGACCCGCACCGCGGCGCGCGCTACCTGTCCGACGACGAGATCGCCGACCACGTCGAGCTGTGCACCCGGGAGGGTCTGCAGGCCGGCTTCCACTGCATCGGCGACGAGGCCGTGGCTGCGGCCGTCGACGGGCTGCGACGGGCTGCGGCCCGACTCGGCTCCGACCGGGTGCGGGCGGCCCGGCACCGGCTCGAGCACGTCGAGATGGTGGCCCCCGCCGACCTGGCCACCCTGGCTGCGCTGGGGGTGGTGGCGAGCGTGCAGCCCACCTTCGATGCGCTCTGGGGTGCACCGGACGGGCTCTACCGGGCGCGGCTGGGGCAGCGGGCGGCGGGGATGAACCCGCTGGCCAGCCTGCAGTCCGCCGGGGTCCGCCTGGCCTTCGGGACCGACGCCCCCGTGACGCCGGTGGCCGGCTGGGAGACCGTACGGTCCGCCGTGCAGCACTGGCGACCCGACGAGCGGCTGACGCCGGCGGTCGCGTTCGACGCCGCCACCCGGGGCGGCCACGCGGCCGCGCGGGAGGACCGCGCCGGCACCCTG
>JAOPXW010000048.1 GCA_025964935.1 Friedmanniella sp.
ATCCCAGGCCGCCGAGGCCCACGCCCGCGCCGCCTCCGGGTGGTCCGCTCGGGCGTGGTGGTCGGCCAGCGCGAGCGCCGCCTCCAGGCTCGGGGCGGTGCCTTCGGGCAGCGAGGCCTGCAACTGCTCGGCGAAGGCGCTGTGCCAGCGTCGCCGTTGGCCCGGCGCCAGCGCCCCGGCCAGCACCTCGGCCTGGAGGGGGTGGCGGAACCAGTACCGGTCGCCGTCGAGCCGCTCCACCGTGCCGTGGGCCACCGCCTCCGCCAGCCACTCCGGGCCGGGGTGCAGGTGCAGCCGCCGCGCGACCTCCTCCAAACCCTCGGGGGTCTCCGGGCGGCCCGCCACGGCCAGCAGCGACGTCATGGTCCGGGCGGGCTCGGACAGGCCGTGCCACTCCAGACGGACGGCCGAGGTGAGGTCGCCCGGCAGCGCCGGCGGCAGCCCGCGCGCGGCGGGGGTGAGGCCGCTGGCGAGCAGCTGGTTGAGGTACGGGTTGCCCCGGGCCTGGTCGAACACCTCCTGCACCAGGCTCTGGTGCGGCATCCCGCCCAGCAGATCGGCGAGCTGCGCCTCGGTCCCGGCGCGGTCCAGCGGGTCGAGCCGCAGCTCCGCGACCGTTGGTAGCCGCTGAATGTTCCGCAGCCAGCGGCCGAGGCCATGCGATTCCGGCAGGTCCTCCTCCCGCAGCGTCGCCCACACCGTCAGCCGCCGACCCTCGAGGCCGGCGACGAGATACATCAAGACGTCGAGCGTGCTCTGGTCGGACCACTGCAGGTCGTCGACGACCAGCAGCACCGGCGTGGCGGCGGTGAGGGTGTCGAGCCAGGCCTCCAGCGCGCGGGGCGCCTGGTCGATCTGGTTCAGCGCGGCCAGGCACACGTCGGCACCGGGGAGGGTGCTGCTGCGCAGGGCCGAGCGCAGGGGGAGCAGGGGGACGGTCAGGGCCTGGAGGGGAAGACACCGACCGTCGAGCAGCGCGGTGTCGCGGTGACGCCGGGTGACGGCCTCCCGGACCAGAGCGGTCTTGCCGACGCCCGCCTCGCCGCGGACCACCACCACCGAGCCGTGCCCCTGGCCGGCGGCGTCGAGGACCGCAGCCATCCGCGCCAGCTCGTCGTCCCGTCCGACAAGGGGCTGGCCAAGGTCGGGCGCGACCGTGGACACCAGATCATCGTCCCACGTCAGGGCCAGGTTCGCAGCGAGCAATCTGAGGCTGGCGGGGTCGGATCTGAGGGGTTTGGCCCGATGCGGCGGGGCGGCGTACGGGGCGACGGTGGGTGCAGCACACCACCTCGTCTCGGGAGACTGTCATGACTCGTTCCAACGCTCGCCTCGGCCTCGTCATCGCGGGAGCCGTCCTCCTCACCCTGGCCGGCACGCCGGCCGCCATGGCCCGGCCGGACGCCGACGTGCAGCCGACCGTCGCCGTGGCTCCCGCCCGGGCCCACTGCGCCCTGGAGCGCATCGGCACCCAGGCGGTCCGCTGTGACGACCTCACCGGGGACGGCGTCGCGGCTTCCCCGGTGCTGCCCGTCCAGGTCAGCGGCGTGGCCTGAGGCTGCCGGCGTCGGTGTCGATCGGGCACCGAAACCGATGCGCAGCGCCGCGGGTCGGCGGCATACTGGCCCGATGGTGAGCTTCGCCGACAAGCCCATCCTCGACGTGACGGTGGAGGAGTGGGAGGCCTACCTGGCTGACCGTCCCGACGACGGCGGCGTACGGCTCAAGCTGCGCAAGAAGTCCTCGTCGGCGGTGGGGATGACCTGGTCGGAGGCGCTCGACGTGGCGCTCTGCTACGGCTGGATCGACGGGCAGGCCGGCCGCCTCGACGACGACTACACCCTGAACGCCTTCACGCCCCGACGGCGCAACAGCCCCTGGTCGCAGATCAACCGGGACCACGTGGCCCGGCTGATCGAGCAGGGGCGGATGCGGCCGGGCGGTCTGGCCGAGATCGAGCGGGCGCAGGCCGACGGGCGGTGGGACGCGGCGTACCGGCAGAAGGGTGCGGTGGCCCCACCCGACCTGCAGGAGGCGCTCGACGCCAACCCGGCCGCGGCGGCCTACGTCGCCGGGCTGACCAAGATCGAGCAGTTCCGGATCTTCTTCCGGCTGTCCTCCCTGAAGACGCCGTCGGTCCGGGCGGCCCGGATCCGCGACGTGGTGGAGAAGGCGGCGCGGGGGGAGCAGCACTACCGCTGAGGGCGCGGGCGACGCCTCAGTCGCAGAGCTCGCACTCGCCGCCGAGCATCTGGGTGTAGTGGATCGGGCAGACGGCCGGGGACGCGGCGTTGACCAGGGTCGGCTCGCCGGAGGGCGGCGTCGCGAGGTGCCGGGACCCGAGCGAGCGCCGGTCGAGCGCCTCGACCAGCACGGTGAGACCCAGGGCTCGCTGCTCGGTGGAGGCGAGCGTGGCGGCGGGGATGCGCAGGTGCGAGGTGGTGGCGTTGTCGAAGGCGAACGTCCAGCCGCTCTCGGCCCCCAACTGCTCGGCCTTGGGGGTCGGCAGCGCGACGCTGACCAGGTTGCGGTGGACGAAGGCGGCGATGGAGCCGCCCGCGGCGGGCGACAGCGAGACGTAGTCCTCCGCCACGAGGGCGCTGGTCAGGTGGCGCTGCGCTCCGGCGGCGGTCACGAGCTCACGCAGGGCCGGGGCCACCCCGAGTTGATCCAGGTGCTGGACGACGGACTTGGGGACGGTGGCCATGGCAGGCTTCCTGAGTGGTGCAGCAGATGCCGGGGTTGCTCGCCCCAGGGGTGACCCCACGACGATGACCGGCCAGACCTGCCACGTTACGCTACGGCCGCGGATGCACGCGGGCCCGTGAGATAAGCCACACCCGCCCGGCTGTGTTCGGCGAGTCCCAGCGGTCACAGTTGTGAGTACGTCGCACACCGGCCCCGTGTCGGGTCCGCGCGGCGCCGGACCTGACCCAGGAGCTGTGCATGGAGCGTGAGCAGATCGCCTATCCGCGCCGCCAACCGGACCGGGTCGGGGAGGACGTACGCCTGCGGAACTGGGCCGGCAACGCCACCCTCGCCCCGGCCGGCTCGATCAGCGCCCCCCGCACCGAGATGGAGCTCCAGTCGCTGGTGCGGACCAGCGAGGGCGGCATCAAGATGATCGGGAGCCGGATGTCTCCGGGCCGGATGCTGGAGCTGGCGGCCCACGGTGACACGCTGCTCGACCTGAGCGCGCTGACCGGGCTGATCGAGACCACCGAGGACACCGCGACGTTCGCCGGCGCGACCCCGCTCGAGGCGGTGTACGCCGAGCTCAGCGCGCGGGGCCGGATGCTGCCGTCCTCGCCGGGGGTGATCGCCTCCCAGACGCTGGCCGGTGCGCTCGCCACCGGCACCCACGGTCAGGGGCTGCAGCAGAGCTGCATCGCCGACGCCGCGACCCGCGTACGGATGGTGCTGGCCGACGGATCGGTGGCGGAGTTCGACCACGACCACCCGTGGTTCCCCGCCGTACGCCTCGGGCTCGGCCTGTTGGGTGTGATCACGCGGGTGACGCTGCGCACCGTGGCCTCGCCGGTCTACACCTGCCTGAAGAACGCGGTCAGTGCGGACACCCTCGAGGTGGACCTGGAGAACTGGAACCGCGACTACCCGCTGAGCAAGTCCTGGTGGTTCCCCGACGAGAACCTCGTGCACGTGTGGGTCGCGCGGGAGGCGACAGGTGCGGAGGTCGAGCGCTACCGCGGCAACGACGGGCAGCTGGTCGAGCACGACGTCACCAGCGATGTGCTCAACCAGACCATCGACCAGACGCTGACGCAGATGCGCAACGACACCAAGATCGTGGACGAGCACGGCAAGCCGTTCCGGACGGTGACGCGCTTCAAGGACTTCACCGACGTGACCGGCGACATCTACCAGGTGTTCTGCCGGGGGATCGCGACCCCGCAGATCAACGTCGAGATCGCCATTCCGCTCGCGCAGGCCGGTGGGCTGGTGAAGAAGATCAAGGACTGGCACGCCGAGACGCGGCCCCGTATGCACTACCCGATCATCCTGCGCTGCACCGGGCCGTCGGACTCGTGGCTGAGCCCCGCGTACGGGCAGGACACCTGCTTCTTCGGCTTCGTCGTCTACTACGCCGAGGACGGCTCGCTGAACGCGGAGGGGGTGAGCTTCCTGCGCGCGGTCGAGCAGGTGCTCGCCGCCGAGGGCGGACGGCCGCACTGGGGCAAGTACTTCGACGAGGCCCTGTACGACTGGCCCGTCCTCTATCCGGAGTGGGAGGCGTTCCGGCAGGTCCGCGAGGCGCTCGACCCGCAGCACCGCTTCGACAACGCGTTCACCGCCGCCCTGTTCAACTGATGGGCGCTGCCCAACTGATCGGGACTGCCAACTGATCAGCCGAGCTGATCGGCAAGGAGACTGACGATGAAGGCCTGGGCCACCCTGCTGACGCAGCCGGACTACGTGATGGGCGTCCGGGCCCTGCGGGCGTCGCTGGAGAAGGCGGGGAGCCCGTACCCGCTGGTCGTGATGGTGACCGCGGGCATCGATGCCGACGCCCGGCGGGTGCTGGAGGCCGACGGCTGCCTGCTGCGCGAGGTGCAGCCGATCCGCCCCAACCGCGACCTGGAGGACAGCTACGCCAACGCGCGGTTCGCCGAGGTGTGGACCAAGCTCGCGGTCTGGCGGCTGACGGAGTTCGAGCGGCTCGTCGTGCTCGACGCCGACATGCTCGCCGTGCAGAACATGGACGAGCTGTTCAGCCTGGAGCTCGCCGACGACCAGATCGCCGCGTGCCACGCCTGCCGCTGCAACCCCAACAAGATTGCCAGCTATCCGGCGAGCTGGACTCCGGACAACTGCGCCTACAGCCACGGCCTCGGCACGGTCGGTCGGACCGGGGTGGCCAGGGCGAGGGACTACCTCAACGGGGGCACCCTGGTCCTGCGCCCCGACGAGACGGTGTTCGAGGGCCTGATGGCCGCCCTGGCCGCGGTGGATGACCTGAGCCGCTACCCGTTCGCCGAGCAGGACTTCCTGAACGAGCACTTCGCGGGTCGCTGGGTCCCGCTCGCGTACGCCTACAACGCGCTCAAGACCCTGCCGCACCAGCACCCGGCCCTGTGGAACGCGGACGAGGTCAAGAACGTGCACTACATCATCGACAAGCCCTGGCAGAAGCCGCTGGACCCGGCCGACCGCTACTACGAGCTGAACCGGCTCTGGTGGGCCGTCGCCGAGGAGTTCCTGGGCGAGGGTGACCGGGAGCTGGTGCTGGCTGAGGGGTCGGCCTGACCCGTACGGCCCGGTCTGAGCCGTACGGCCCCCTCGAGGAGCTCGAGGGGGCCGGTGCGGATCTCAGCGGGAGGCGCTGCCCTCGTCCCTGGGCTCCGCGTTCTCCTCCGTGATCTCGTTGATCTCCTCGTACGTCATCACGTGCCCCGGGACACTTTCACCCGTGCTGGGCACAGGTGACGGGGAGCTGGTGACGACGGGCGTGGTCTCCACCTGGGGTACCACCTCCGGTACAACGGGCGCCACGGGCTCGGAGTCCTTCTTGGCGCCGGCGGCAGCCGCCCCGGCGACCGTTGCGGCTGCGGCGGCGATGCCGATGCCCGCGGCGACGGCTTTGCCTGACACGCCGGCCTTGCCGGAGTCCCCGCGCGACGCGTCCGCGTCATCGGCGTCGGGGGTACCGACCGACCGCTCTCCGGCCACCGACCCGCGCCAGGCACCCGAGGCGTAACCCTCGGACTCGATGAAGGCCTTGAACCGGTCCAGGTCGCCTTCGGCCTGGTTCTCGATGACGTTGAGCTTGTCGCCGACCTTCTCGACCAGTCCCTCGGGCTCGTAGTCCAACGACAGCCGGACCGACGTCTGACCGCCACCGACGTCCTCGAAGGTCACCTGTCCCGCGTTGGTCGCGCCTTCGGTGGCGGCCCAGGCCACCTTGCGGTCGGGCACCTGCTCGAGGATCTTCGCCTCCCAGCGGCGGCGGACGCCCGCAATCTCGGCCACCCACTCCAGGCGGTTGTCGCTCAGCTGGGTGACGCTGGTGATGCCCCCCATGAACTGGGGGAACTCCTCGAACTGGGTCCACTGGTTGTAGGCAACGCTCACCGGCACATTGACCAGGATGGACTTCTCAACCTTGGTGCTCATCATTGACTCCTTCGGTGTGAGGAACAACGAGCTTGCGCCCGTC
>JAOPXW010000070.1 GCA_025964935.1 Friedmanniella sp.
TCGCCCACGCACTCTCGGTGCTTCGCCTCACCAAGGACGAGTTCGAGATCGAGCAGATGCGCGAGGCCGTCGCCGGCACGCACGTCGGGTTCGAGGCGGTCATCGCCGAGCTCGCCACAGCTGTCGAGCTCGGCCGCGGCGAGCGCTGGGTCGAGGGCGTCTTCGGCCTGCACGCCCGCCACACCGGCAACGCGGTCGGCTACGACACGATCGCCGCCTCGGGCGAGCACGCCTGCACCCTGCACTGGATCCGCAACGACGGCGACCTGCGCGCCGGCGACCTGCTGCTGCTGGACGCCGGCGTCGAGCTGGACACCCTGTACACCGCCGACGTGACCCGCACCCTGCCGATCACCGGCACCTTCACCCCCGACCAGCGGATGGTCTACGAGGCCGTGCTGGAGGCGCAGGAGGCCGGCATCGCCGCCGCCCGACCGGGAGCGGAGTTCCTCGACGTGCACCGGGCCGCGATCGCCGTGATCGCCCGACACCTCGAGGCCTGGGGTCTGCTGCCGGTGCCCGCCGCGGAGTCCCTGGGTGAGGAGGGCGGCCAGCACCGCCGCTGGATGGTGCACGGCACGTCCCACCACCTCGGGATCGACGTGCACGACTGCGCCCAGGCCCGGGTGGAGAACTACCGACTCGGGACCCTGGCCCCCGGCATGGTCATCACGGTCGAGCCCGGTCTGTACTTCAAGGCCGACGACGAGCTGGTGCCGCCGCACCTGCGCGGGATCGGGGTCCGGATCGAGGACGACATCGTGATCACCGAGACCGGCAACGAGAACCTGTCCGCCGGCCTGCCCCGTACGAGCACCGAGGTCGAGGCGTGGATGGCCTCGGTCTGGGCGGGTCGCCCGTCCGGATCGCCATGACCAGCACCTGGCACCGCCGCCGGCTCCCCGCGCTGTCGCACCTCAGCCGTCGGAGCCCCCGGCTCGCGGGCCCGCTCCCGCTCCCGCCGGACCCCAGCTCGGTGGTGGCCTGGGCCTGGTACGTCGACGGGGTCGCGCGCCCCGCCCCCAGCATCTCGGTGGCCGCGCGGGCCGCGGCCAACGGGGACGGCTTCGTCTGGCTCGGTCTGAAGGACCCGACCGACGCCGACCTGGAGGGCCTCGGCCAGCAGTTCGACCTGCACCCGCTGGCCATCGAGGACGCGGTGCACGGGCACACCCGGTCCAAGCTCGAGATGTTCGGCGAGGACCTCTTCATGGTGATCTCCACCGTGGCCTACGTCGACCACGAGGAGCTGACCGACACCTCCGAGATCGTCACCACCGGCCAGGTCATGATCTTCCTGGGCGACCACTTCGTGATCACCGTCCGCAGCGGCGAACACGCCCAGCTGAGCACCCTGCGGGCCTCGCTCGAGGCCAACCCGGCCCGACTGGCCCGGGGCCCCTCGGAGGTGCTGTACGCGATCGCCGACAAGATCATCGACGACTACCAGGACGTGGTGGCCGAGTTCGAGGTCGACCTGGACGATGTCGAGACCCGGGTGTTCTCCCGCGGCGGCTCGCACGAGGTCGACCGGGTCTACCAGCTGAAGCGGGAGCTGATCGAGTTCAAACGGTGCGTGGTCCCGCTGGGTCCACCCCTGCTGCGGCTGGCCACCCGTGACCTGCCGGTGATCCCCCCCGAGGCCAAGGCCTACTTCCGCGAGCTCGCCGACCACCACACCCAGGCGCGCGAGGCGGTGGCCTCCTTCGACGAGGTGCTGAGCTCGATCCTGCAGGCCGGGCTGGCCCGGGCCTCGGTCGCCGACAACGAGGACATGCGCAAGATCTCGGCCTGGGTCGCCATCGTGGCCGTCCCCACGATGGTGGCGGGGATCTACGGCATGAACTTCGACAACATGCCCGAGCTGCACTGGCACTACGGCTACTTCGCCGTCCTCGCGCTGATCCTGGCGTTCATGGTCGGCCTGTGGGCCGGCTTCAAGCGCAACCGCTGGCTCTAACCCGACACCGTCCCGCGCGTGGTCGGCGTCGCCCGCGGTCTACTCGAACGCCGCGGCGCGAGCGCCGGGCAGACCGAGCAGCATCTCGCGAGCCTGGGCGGCGACCTTGTGCTCACACAGCACCTCGTAGCGGGTGGCCACGGTCTGGGTGACCGAGGTGAAGTCCCGCCGGCCACGGCTGAGGGCGTACGCCGCCGCCTGGAACCCCACGCCGAGCAGGATGCCGATCGCCATCGCGGCCAGCAGCAGCAGGACGAAGCTGCGCGGCTGCACGAAGATCAGCATGACCAGGCTGACCAGCAGACCGGTGGAGATGCCGGACTGCACGCCCTGGGCGATCACGGTCCCCCAGCTGCGACGGCCGAGCACCCGCTCCACCGACTTCAGGTCGGTCCCCACGATGGCGAGGTTCTGCACCTCGAACTTCTCGTCGGACAGGTAGTCCACCGCCTTCTGGGCGTCGGCGTAGGTGTCGTAGATCCCCACGGACTGGGGAAACTTGAGCTCGAACAACGAGCTCGGCTGCTGCGGCATGGCCATCGGGGTCCCTCCCTAGAACTACCCTCCAACTTAGCCGCCCCGGCTGAACCCAGCCGAGCTGTCCGCCCTGGGCGGGCTCAGCGGCGCCAGCCGGCCAGCGTCACGACCAGGCTGTTCTCCAGCGGACGCGGGCTGCTGCCCGTGTAGTTGCTGATCATCGCGTACGCGTACAGCCGGCCGTCGGCGCCGGTGACGTAGCCGCTGAGCGAGGTGACCCCGGTCAGGGAGCCTGTCTTGGCGTGGGCGTTGCCCGCGGCCCGGGTGCCCGTCAGCCGGTAGCGCATCGTCCCCCCGACCATCCGGCGCGGGTCGCCGGCGACGGGGAGCGCGGCGTAGAACGCGCCGAACCAGGGCTCGGAGCGGACTTTCTGCAGGGTGGTGGCCAGGGCCAGCGGGGTCAGCCGGTTGCGGCGGGTCAGACCCGAGCCGTCGGTCAGGCTGACCCCGGCCAGCGGGACTCCGAGCCCGCTCAGATAGGCCCGGGTGGCGGCCAGGCCGCCGGACCAGCTGCCCCGCTGCCCGGTCAGGGTCCCCATCGTCTTGGTCAGGGTCTCGGCGTGCATGTTGTTGCTGAGCTTGAGGAACGGCACCAGCAGGCTGGACAAGGTCATGGAGGTGTCGCGGGCCAGCCGCACCCGCTTGGTCGCCGGGACCGTGCCGGCCACCGACGTCCCCGCGACCCGCACCCCGACCTTGCCCAGCTCGGCGCGGAAGACGGCGGCGGCGTACAGCTCGGGGCGGTGCACCGTGATCAGGGCGGAGCCGACCGCCCGGCCGACCGGCACCCGGCCGGTGAGGCTGATGGTGTCCGCGCCGTAGGAGCGGTGGGCGGCGAAGGTGGTGCTGGTGCCCCGGGCCGAGGTGGTCGTCTTGTTGCTGAACCGCAGGTAGGCCGCGGCCGCCGCCGGGGTGGTGGTGATCCGGGCCGGCTTGCCCTGGGTGCCGGGCCGGTAGTTCACCCAGACGGTGCCGGTGTCGTAGTCGGCGTTGGGTGCCACGGTCAGGCCCGAGATCTCCGCGGCGTAGTAGGAGTCGGCGTACGAGGTGGACCAGCCCGGGTTGTAGGTCTGGGCGTCGAAGAAGCTGGCGTCGGCGACCAGCCGGCCGGTGACCGAGGTGATGCCCGCGGCCCGCACCTGCCGGGCCAGCGAGGCGTAGTCGTCCTGGCCGGCGGTCGGGTCGCCGTACCCCTTGAGGTAGAGCTGCCCCTGCAGCACCCCGCCCACCACCGACCCGCGCCGGAGCACGTCGGTGTGGAAGCGGTAGCCCGGACCCAGGGTGTGCAGCGCCGCCACGGCGGTCATCACCTTGGTGTTGGAGGCCGGGATCACCGCCCGGCCGGCGTAGCGGCCGTAGAGCAGCTCGCCGCTCCGCGCGTCCACGACCGCTGCCCCGGAGGTGGCGCGCTGCACCCGGTAGTCCGACATCACCGAGGTCAGCCGGGTCGCCAGCCGCGGGTCGGCCGCGGCCTGCGCGGGGGCGACCGCCACCAGCGGCAGCGTCACTCCGACCGCGAGAGCGACGACGGTGGTCAGACCACGCCGGAAACGGCGGGTGGGCGTACGGGTTGCGACAGCGGCCACGATGCTCCTCGGGACTCCAAGTTCCCCGAGCCGGACCTCAGGCTAGCCGACCTCGCGGCGGAGGGGGACGGGTTGGCGCAGGCCGTGACAGACTCCGGACAGGCACCGGAGCCGCGGACGGACCACCCGTCCGAACGGGTCCAGCACCCGGCGGTCGGCCGGTGCCGGCTGAGGGTGCGAAGGAGTGCGACGTGACGAGTCCGATAACGAGCCTGTTGCTGCTGGGGGCCAGCGGTGACCTGGCCGGCCGACTGCTGCTGCCGGCCCTGGGCCAGCTGCTGGACGCCGAGCCCGAGCGACAGGGCGTCACACTGGTCGGAGCCGGCAGCGAGGACTGGGACGCGACCACCTGGCAGGACCGGCTGCGGACCTCCTTCGCCTCGGCCCAGGTCTCCTCGGCCACCGTCGACGCGGTGCTGGCGACCACCCGCTACGAGAAGTGCGACGTCACCGACTCCGCGGCCATGGGGGCGCTGATCGCCTCCTGCCCGCCGGCCCCCGCCATCTACTTCGCGCTGCCTCCGGCCGTCACGGTCAAGGCCTGTACGGGACTCCAGGGGGTGCCGCTGCCGGCGGGCACGGCGCTGGTGCTGGAGAAGCCGTTCGGCCTCGACCATGCCTCCGCGGCCTCCCTGAACGCGCTCCTGGCCGAGCTCGTGCCCGAGTCGCAGGTGCACCGGGTCGACCACTTCCTGGGTCGCTCGACCGTGCTGAACCTGATCGGGCTGCGGTTCGCCAACCGGCTGCTCGAGCCGGTCTGGAACGCCACCCACGTGGAGAGCGTGGACATCATCTTCGACGAGCAGCTGACCCTGGAGAACCGGGCCCGCTACTACGACTCGGCCGGCGCCCTGGTCGACATGATCCAGAGCCACCTGCTGCAGGTGCTGGCCCTGGTGGCGATGGAGCCGCCGGCCCGGGTGGACGAGCTCGAGATGCGCGACTCGATGGCGGTGGCCCTGCGGGCCTGCCACCTCTGGCAGGACGACCCCGCCACCGCGGGCCGCCGGGCGCGCTACACCGCCGGCTCGGTCGACGGACGCGAGGTGCCGGACTACACCGCCGAGCCCGGCGTCGACCCCGCCCGCCAGACCGAGACCCTGGCCGAGCTCACGGTGGAGATCGCCAACTGGCGCTGGGCCGGGGTGCCCTTCCGGCTGCGCTCGGGCAAGTCGCTGGGCGAGCGCCGCAAGGAGGTCGTCCTGACCTTCAAGCAGGTCCCGCACCTGCCGGGCGGGCTCACCGGGAGCTCGACCCCCAACCAGCTCCGGCTGCTGATGGGTCCTGACCGGCTCGCGCTGGAGCTGACCGTCAACGGGCCGGGTGACCCGATGGAGCTCGACCACGTCAGCCTGGAGACCGACCTGCGGGCGGGCCGGCTGCCGGCGTACGGGGAGGTGCTGGCCGGGGTCCTGGACGGCGACCCGCTGCTGGCCGTGCGCGGTGACTCCGCCGAGCAGTGCTGGCGCATCGTCGACCCCGTGATCCAGGCCTGGCGCGACAACCGCGCCCCACTCGAGGCGTACGCCGCCGGCAGCCACGGGCCCGAGGGCTGGGTCTAGGGGCTGGGTCCAGGTCCAGGGGGCCGGGTCTCAGGGCTGAGTCTGAGGGCGAGGGCTCAGGGCCGGGCGAAGACGCAGAACTCGTTGCCCTCGGGGTCGGCCAGCACGTCCCAGCCGATCTCGTCGTCCCGATGGCGCAGCAGCCGCGCCCCCGCGGCCAGCAGTGTCGCGGTGTCGCCCCAGACGTCCCAGTGCACCCGGTTCTTCACCGTCCGGGGCTCGGGCACGGCGTTGAAGACGATGGCCCACGGCAGGGCGGGCTCCCCCTCCACCCACCACCAGTCGTCCTCGGGCTCGTGCTGCGGCGTCAACCCCAGCCGCTCCCCCCACCAGCCGGCCAGGGCCTCCGGGTCGACCGCGTCGACCCCGAGCTCGAAGAGCCGGTAGGGCGGCAGGTCGGCCCCGCTCCGGACGAACGCGCACAGCTCGTTGCCCTGCGGGTCGGCCAGCACCGTCCAGTGGGGGAGCTCGGTCAGCACGGTGGCCCCACGCTCGGTCAGCTCGGCGACCGAGCCCACGTAGACGTCCAGGTGCACGCGGTTCTTGACCGTCTTGGGCTCGTCGACGACGTTCACCCAGACGGTGTGCTGGGGGACGCCGTCCCGCAGGACCCCGTCGTGGCCGTCGGCGCGACCGGTCAGCCCCAGAGTGGGGGCCCAGAAGGCCAGGGCGCCGGGGCCGTCGAGAGCGTCCAGGACCAGGTCCTTGAACACCGTCCGGGCCGGGGTCGCCGCCGGGGTCGCCGGTCCCCCCGGGCCCGGGGAGGCCGTCGTCACGCTGTCCGCCATGCCTGCGACCCTAGCCCCGACCCCGCCACGGGTGCCGTACCGATCGGCCCGTCCGACCGCCGCACCGGCGTCCGGTGCCGGGGGGCCGTCCAGGCTGGGATAATCCAGAAATGGCTTCGGAAAACTCGACCTCGGTCTTCGTGTCCCGCATCAGAGGCCTGCCGGTGCTCGACGGGAACGGCGACCTCGTCGGCAAGGTGCGCGACGTGGTCATCCAGCGTCGGGTGGCCGGCCGGGCCCCGCGGGTCAAGGGACTCGTGGTCGAGCTGTTCGCCCGGCACCGGGCCTTCATCGAGATGGTCCGGGTCAAGAACGTCGACGGCGCCCAGGTCATCATCTCCGGCATGGTCAACACCCGCCGCTTCGAGCGCCGGGAGTCCGAGATGCTGGTCTTCGACGACCTGTTCGACCTGACCGTCGAGCGGGTCGACCAGGCCGAGTCCGCCGTCATCTTCGACGTCTCGATGCGACCCGTACGGTCCCACGACTGGGAGCTGTCGCAGGTCGCGCTCCGCCCGGTCGGCACCCGGAAGTCCTTCGGCCGGCGCGGCCACATCACCATCGTCGACTGGTCCATGCTGAAGGTGCTCGGCGCCGACCAGGGCCAGGGCACCGACCAGCTCATCGCCGAGATGGAGGACATGAAGGCGGCCGACGTCGCCCGCGAGCTGCACGACATGTCCCCGGAGCGGCGGGCCGAGGTCGCCCTGGCCCTGGACGACGGCAAGCTCGCCGACGCCCTGGAGGAGCTGCCCGAGGACGAGCAGGTCCAGCTGATCCAGGAGCTGCCCACAGACCGGGCCGCGGACGTGCTGGAGGAGATGGACGCCGACGACGCCGCCGACCTGATCGCGGAGCTGCCGCCCGAGCTCGCCGAGGTGCTGCTGAGCCGGATGCAGCCCGACGAGGCCCGCGACGTCCGGCGGCTGCTGAACTACGAGGAGTTCACCGCCGGCGGCATGATGACCCCCGAGCCGGTGATCCTGCCCCCGGACGCGACCGTCGCCGACGCCCTGGCCCGCATCCGGGACGCGGAGCTGACCCCGGCCCTGGCCTGCATGATCTACGTCGCACGGTCTCCCCTGGAGACCCCCACCGGCCGGTTCGTGGGCGCCGTGCACTTCCAGCGGCTGCTGCGAGAACCCCCCTCGACCCTGGTGTCGGCGCTGGTCGACAGCGACCTCGAGCCGCTCACCGACAGTGCGAACCTGCACACGGTCAGCCGCTACTTCGCCACCTACAACCTGGTCAACGCCCCGGTGGTGGACAGCACCCACCGGCTGATCGGGGCCGTGACCGTCGACGACGTGCTCGACCACGTGCTGCCCGAGGACTGGCGCGGCACCCAGCTCGACTCCATGTCCGACGACGAGCCCTCTGCGACCGCCCGGGGGCGGGTGAACCGTGGCTAGGGCCGAGCAGAACGAGCGCCTGAACATCCCGGGGCGGCAGAAGCGCTCCGTGCTGCCCTCCTTCCGCGTCGACCGGGACGCGTTCGGCCAGTTCGCCGAGGGATTCGCACGGTTGATGGGCACGGCCAAGTTCCTGGCCGGGATGACCGTCGTGATCGTGGTCTGGGTGCTCTGGAACCTGCCGTACGGGCCGCCGCGGCCGCAGTTCGACACCTACCCGTTCATCTTCTTGACCCTGGTGCTGTCCCTGCAGGCGTCCTACGCCGCACCCCTGATCCTGCTGGCCCAGAACCGGACGGAGTCCCGGGACCGGGTCGGTCTGGACGCCGACCGCGCCCAGGCCGCGCAGAGCCGGGCCGACATGGACTTCCTCGCCCGCGAGATCGCCAGCGTGCGGATGTCGGTCGGCGAGCTGGCCACCCGGGACTACCTGCGCTCGGAGCTGCGGTCGGAGCTGCGCGCCATCCTCGCCGAGCTCGACGAGGACGAGAGCCGCCGCAGCGGGGCCTGAACCCGGTTGGTAGACATGGGGCCCGTGCCCACCCCCACCTTCACCCAGGACCTCTGGGCCGCCGGCGCGGCCACCTACGACCAGATCCTGGTGCACCCGTTCCTGAGCGGCCTCGCCGACGGTTCCCTGCCGCGGGAGTGCTTCGCCTACTACCTGGCCCAGGACAGCCATTACCTGCTCGCGTACGCCCGGGCCCTGTCGCTGGTCTCGGCCCGCGCGAGCACCGAGGACGCCGTACGCCTGTTCGCCGAGCACGCCTCGGGGGCGATCGCGGTGGAGCAGGACCTGCACGCGCGGCTGCTCGGCGAGCTGGGCCTGGAGCCCGGCGAGGTGCAGCGGACGCCGGTCGGACCGACGACCGCGGCCTACTCCTCCTACCTGCTGGCCACCGCGGCCACCGGCTCGTACGCCGAGGCGGTGGCCGCGGTGCTCCCCTGCTACTGGGTCTACCGCGACGTGGGCAAGGAGCTGGCGGCCCGCTCCTCCCCCGACCCGGCGTACGCGACCTGGATCGCCACCTACGGCAGCGGTGAGTTCGACGTGATCGTGGCCGACGTCCTCGCCGTCACCGACGCGCTGGGCGCCGAGCTCGGCGAGGCGGAGAGACGTCGCTGCCTGGCCCACTTCGCCACCGCCACCCGCTACGAGTGGATGTTCTGGGACGCGGCCTACCGGCGGCTCCAGTGGCCGGTGTGAGTCCCGAGGCTCGTCGGGCGTCCGGCGCCCCGCGACCCGACGGCGCGGTTCCGGTCCTCACCTAGGCTGGCCACATGGACGACCAGCAGACCCCCGGCCGCACCGCAGTGAGCGACCACCCCCTCGTCCCGGCGATCCTGGCGGCCCTCGCCCGGGTGGACGACCCCGAGATCAAGCGACCGATCACCGAGCTCAAGATGGTCTCCGACGTCCAGGTGGGGACCGACGGGCGCGCCCGGGTCACGGTCCTGCTGACCGTGGCCGGCTGCCCGATGAAGGAGACCCTGACGCGCGAGGTGACCGGCGCCGTCTCGACGGTTCCCGGGGTCAGCGGGGTCGACGTGACCCTCGGGGTGATGTCGGACGAGCAGCGGGGCGAGCTGCGACAGCTGCTCAAGGGCGGCCAGGTCGACCGCGAGATCCCCTTCGCCCGACCCGACTCCCTGACCCAGGTGATCGCCGTGGCCTCCGGCAAGGGCGGGGTGGGCAAGTCCTCGGTCACGGTCAACCTGGCCATGGCCCTGGCCGCCCGCGGCCGCACCGTCGGGGTGCTGGACGCCGACATCTACGGCCACTCCGTGCCGGCCATGCTCGGGATCGGCGACGCCCGGCCGACCTCGGTGGAGGACATGATCATGCCCGTCCCCACCAACGGGCTCAAGGTCATCTCCATCGGCATGATGAAACCGCGGCGGGACCAGGTGGTCGCGTGGCGCGGCCCCATCCTGGACCGGGCCATCACCCAGATGCTGGCCGACGTCTACTGGGGCGACCTGGACTTCCTGCTGCTCGACCTGCCGCCGGGCACCGGCGACGTGGCCATCTCGCTGGGCCAGAAGCTGCCCAACGCCGAGGTGCTGGTCGTGACGACCCCGCAGGCGGCGGCCGCCGAGGTGGCCGAGCGGGCCGGGACGATGGCCTCGATGATGAACCAGCGGGTGATCGGGGTGGTGGAGAACATGTCCTACCTGGCCGTCACCTGCGCCCACTGCGGTCGCGAGGAGCGGCACGAGGTCTTCGGCAGCGGCGGCGGTCCGGACACGTCCCGGACGCTGACCGCACGGCTGGGCTACGACGTCCCGCTGCTGGCCCAGGTGCCCCTCGATCCGCGGCTGCGGGCCGGCGGCGACGACGGTGTCCCGATCGTCACCTCCGACCCGGACGCCCCGGCGGCCCGGGCCCTCAGCGGGCTCGCCGACACCCTGGCCCGGCGCGGGCGGGGTCTGCTGGGCAAGCAGCTGGGGCTGGCCCCGACAGGACGCTGACCGCCGACCCGTCCACACGCTGACCGCTCGGGCCGCTCCGGCCGCCCGGCGACCCGGCCGGCTCAGGTCGCGTCGACGTCGTACGGGGTACCGGAGCGGACGGGCGTGGCCGCGGCCATCAGGTCGGCGGGCCCACCGGGACTCTGGTCCTTGACCCCGTCGATGGCCTGCGTCACGTCCTCGGGGTTGCCCCGGACGGTGGCCCCCACGCCGGCGATCTCCTGCCGGACGTCGGCGATGATCGGCTGCACGTCGTCGAGCAGGTGCTTCTGCACGAAAGCGCGGGGGTTGAGGTCGCGGAAGTCGAGGTTCTCGAACCCGGGGCCGAGCTCCTTGCTGAGCTGCTCCTGTGCCGTCCCGGCCATCGTGCGGACGTAGTTCACGACCTTCGCGGCCTTGCGGGCCAGCTCGGGCAGCTTCTCCGGCCCGAACAGGATCACGGCCACGATGAGCAGCAGCAGGAACTCCGGCCCGTTGATGTCGAGCAGCATGGGGGTCATCGGCTCAGCCCTCCTTGCTGCCCAGGGTGACCCGGGCCTGTTGGTCGTTCGACCCGCGACTGTAGTCCAAGGTGACCGTGCCCCCGGGTCGACGCGTCCGGATGGCCACGATCAGCTCCTCGGCGGTGTCCACCGGGGCTCCGTCGATGGCGGTGACCACGTCGCCGGCCCGCAGCCCGGCCCGGTCCGCTGGGCCGCCCGCCTCGACCGTCGCCAGTCGTACGCCGGCGCTGTTCTCGCTGACCGTCGCCCCGATCACGGGGTAGGTGGCCTTGCCCCGGCTGATCAGCTCCGCGGCGATGACGCTCACCTGGTTGACCGGGATGGCGAAGCCGAGCCCGATGTTGCCGGACTGGGTGGTCTGGGTCCCGCCGAGGGTCAAGATGGCGGAGTTGACGCCGATCACCCGCGCGCCCGCGTCGATCAGCGGTCCGCCGGAGTTGCCGGGGTTGATCGGGGCGTCGGTCTGGATGGCGTTGATGTACGCCGTGGGGGCGTCCGCGTTCGCCCCGCTGTTGACCACCACGGGCCGGTTGCGGGCCGAGACGATGCCCTGGGTCACGGTCCCGGGCAGACCCAGCGGGGAGCCGACCGCGATCACCGGCTGCCCGATCTGGCTCGTGTCGGAGTCCCCCAGGGTGAGCGGCTGCAGCTGGGCGCTGGCCCTGACCTTGATCACGGCCAGGTCGTAGGACGGGCTGCGACCGACCAGGGTGGCGTCCTGCTTGCGTCCGTCGGCGAAGGTCACCCGGATGCGGGAGCCGTCGGCCGCCCCGGCGACGACGTGGTTGTTGCTGACGATGTGGCCCTGGTCGTCGACGACGAAGCCCGAGCCGGTGCCGGTCCCCACCGAGATCATCACCGTGCCCGGCAGCACCCGCTTGGCGATCTCCACCGTGTTGGCCGCCGTGGGTGCGCTCGGTAGCGGCGCGACGCGGGTGGGACGCGGTGCGAGGTACGGCGTCCCGACCGGCGCGGACGCCGCCGAGGTGTCGCGCTCGGCCAGCCGGAAGCCGCCGTAGCCGGCCGCCCCGCCGACCAGGACGGCGGTCAGGGCCGCCGCGCCGATCGCGCTCCCCACCCCCCGGCCGCGCCGCCGCTCCGCCGGCTGACCTGCGGTGGGGAAGGCACCCGGAATGGCGGGGCCCACCCCCGGGACGGTCCGCTCCTCGGGGGCCGACCAGGCCGAGGCCCACGGCTGGAAG
>JAOPXW010000091.1 GCA_025964935.1 Friedmanniella sp.
AGGAGGAGGCCCGCGCGGTGGTCTCGGCGACCCTCGGCTGACGCCCGGACGTCCCCGGGGGAGGGGGTCCGGCCGCCGCCAGATGAACTCTGGATGAACCCGGTCGCAGGACCCCCGCCCGGCTCGCGCCGCCGACCGGGCGGAGCGCACGATGACAGGGTGAGTGAACCTCACCTCATCCTGGACGTCGTCGTGACCGCGGTGGCCTTCGACTTCACCGACGGCATCCAACACCTGATGCCGACCGGTCAGAAGCGGGCCGGCTCGACGTAGCCGCCCCAGACCCGCCGGAGCGTCCCGCAGATCTCCCCCAGGGTCGCCTCGGCCCGGGCCGCGTCCAGCATCGGCGGCAGCAGGTTGGCCGAGCCGCGCGCGGCCTGCTCGAGCCGGTCCAGCGCCGCGGTCACCGCCGCCGGGTCCCGGCCGGCCCGACGGGCGGCCAGGGCACGGCACTGCTGGTGCTCCACCTCCGGGCTGATGCGCAGCACGTCCACCTCCGTCCGGGTGTCGGTCACGTGGCTGTTGACGCCGACCACCAGCTTCTCCCGGGCCTCGACCTGGCTGGAGTAGCGGAAGGACGACTCGGCGATCTCGGAGATGAACCAGCCGTCCTCGATCCCGGCCAGCAGGCCGGCGGTCACCGGCCCGATCCGGTGCCGGGCCCCGGCGGGGCCGCCCATCGCCTCGATCCGGGCGAAGATCTCCTCCGCCTCGGCCTCCAGCCGGTCGGTCAGGGCCTCCACGTACCACGAGCCCCCGAGCGGGTCGACGACGTTGGCCACGCCCGTCTCCTCCGCCAGCACCTGCTGGGTCCGCAGGGCGATCTCGGCCGCGGCCGGGCTGGGCAGGGCCAGAGTCTCGTCCAGGGCGTTGGTGTGCAGCGAGCTGGTGCCTCCGAGGACGGCCGCCAGCGCCTCCACCGCGGTCCGGACGACGTTGTTGTACGGCTGCTGGGCCGTCAGCGAGACCCCCGCGGTCTGGGTGTGGAAGCGGAGCGACTGGGCCCGGGCCGTCCGGGCGCCGTACCGGTCCCGCAGCCAGCGGGCCCAGATCCGCCGGGCGGCACGGAACTTGGCCACCTCCTCGAAGAAGTCCAGGTGTGCGTCGAAGAAGAAGCTCAGCCCCGGGGCGAAGGTCTCGATGTCGAGCCCGCGGGACAGCCCGAGCTCCACGTAGCCGAAGCCGTCGGCCAGGGTGAAGGCGAGCTCCTGCGCCGCCGTGGAGCCGGCCTCGCGGATGTGGTAGCCGGACACGCTCAGCGGCTTGTAGCGGGGCACCGAGGCGACGCAGAACTCCATCAGGTCCCCGATCAGCCGCAGGTGCGGCTCCGGGGCGAAGAGCCATTCCTTCTGGGCGATGTACTCCTTGTAGATGTCGGTCTGCAGCGTGCCGTTCAGGGCCTCCGCGGCCACACCCTGCCGCTCGGCGGCCACCACGTACAGGCAGAACATGGGCACGGCGGGACCGGAGATGGTCATCGAGGTGGTGACGGCCCCGAGGTCGATCCCGTCGAAGAGCACCTCCAGGTCGGCGGCCGAGTCGATGGCGACCCCGCAGTGGCCCACCTCGCCCCGGGCCAGCGGGTCGTCGGAGTCGTAGCCCATCAGGGTGGGCATGTCGAAGGCCACGCTCAGACCGCCGCCGCCGGCGTCCAGGATCATGTGGTAGCGCTCGTTGGTCTGGGCCGCACTGCCGAAGCCGGCGAACTGGCGGATCGTCCACGGCCGACCCCGGTAGCCGGTGGCGTGCAGACCGCGGGTGAAGGGATACTCACCGGGCCAGCCGATCCGCTCCGCCCGGGGGTCCGCGGCCTCGTCGTCCGGGCCGTAGACCGGGTCGACCTCCGCACCGGACAGCGTGCTGAAGTCCGCGTCGCGGACCGGGGCCTTCTCGTACGCCGCCCGCCACCGCTCCCGGCCGCTGCGGTCGGGGGAACCCGTCGTCGTCATCGCGCCTCCCAGGCCGATCCTAGACTCGCCCCGATCCGTCCGTCAGAAGTCCCCGGCGGCCTCGCGCGGGGCGGTGAGCAGGCTGGTCAGCTGGTCGCAGCTGTCCTCGCTCAGCGAGGACAGACCGAACTGGGCCTGGAGCAGGACCTGGGTGGCCTGCTCGAGGACCTGCCGGCCGCGGGTCGTGATGGAGGCGAGCACCGCCCGACCGTCCTCGGGGTGCGGGGTCCGCTGGATCAGCTCGGCGGCCTCCAGCCGCTTGACCAGCGGGGTGACCGAGGTCGCGTGGACCTGCAGCCGCTCGCCGATCTTGCCCAGCGGCAGGGCACCCCGCCGGGAGAAGGACAGCAGCACCAGCACCTCGTAGCGGGCGAAGGTCAGACCGAGCGGCCGGAGCAGCTCGTCCATCTCCAGCAGCACCAGCTGGTGCACCCGCATCAGCGAGGTGACCGCGCGCATCCGCGGCAGCTCCCCCCAGTGCTCGGACCACAGCCGGGCGGCCTGCTCGATCGGGTCGAAGGGCAGCCCGGGACGCGGCGTCACCGCCGGCGTCTCCTCGGGGTCGGGGCTGGCGTTCATGTGCCGTCCTCCTCGAGCTGGGGCGCGGTGGCCCGCAGACCGGCGCGCTGCATCGTCTCCTGCAGGATCCGGTCCCGCTGGTCGATGTCGCTGACGTAGCGCACCTCGCTCAGACCCTGCACCTGGGCGGCCGACTCGAAGACGAAGTGGCCGAAGTTGAAGACCCGGCCCACCAACGGCTTCTTGACCGTGATGTCCAGGATCCGCCCCAGGGGCACGCTGGCCCGCTGGGTGGAGAACGTGCCGTGGACCCGGAACACCCGCTGGTTGGTGATGACGAAGCGGTCCCGGAACTCGTCGACGATGACGTACAGGGCCTGTCCGCCCAGGACGGCGGCCACCACCAGGAAGACCCAGAAAAGCCCCGGGTCGAAGGCCCAGGCGCTGAGGAAGAGCGGGACGGCGACGGCCAGCCGGACCCAGGCGAAGAACGCGGCCGACCAGTGCTTGTGCACCTCGAGCACGATGTACTCCTGCTCGCTGACCAGCAGGTACTTCTCGACGTGCGGGTCCAGCCACTCCGCGAGGCCCGGCAAGGCTAGCCAGCCAGGGAGGTGAAGAAGACCACGATTGAGCGGAACGCGCGGGCGATGGCGTTGAACACGGTCCGGACCGCGGCGGCGGCACCTTGCGGCTGCTGGATGACGTAGAACAGGCAGAAGCCCACCACCAGGATTAAGAGAATCCTCTTGATCCACTTCATGTCGGACTGCACCCCTCAGTTGACGGTTCCGGTCGGCCGGTCCGCGACCGCCCGTCTCGCCCGGCCACAGCCCTGCGAGCTCAGCACTGTCTACCTCACCGCAGCCCGCCGGGTCGGCTGCCACGCCGCAGCGCCGCCGGTCGGGTCAGGCGAGGGGTGCGGGCCGGTGGTCGGGAGGCCGTCGCTCGAGCAGCCGGGCCGCCGCGGCGTACGCGTCCAGCCGGCCCTCGGCGACGTCGACCGCCAGCTGGTCCAGCC
>JAOPXW010000194.1 GCA_025964935.1 Friedmanniella sp.
CGCGACATCCTCGCCGGCCGGCGGTGCCACCTCGGCGGCCGTGCCGCCGACCGCCTGAGCCGGGACGACGCGCGGCGCACTCTTGACGTCGTGTCAGTGGCCCGGTGTAGCGTGTGGCCTGTTCGAACAAGCGTTCGATAACCGGCACTTGGGGAAGGGCCGGCGGGCCGCACGCTTGACGACACCGGCGCTGTGTTCGCGGCACGCGCTGACGGCCTGCTCCGGTGCGGATGGACCTCGACCCCCATCCGCACCGGGGCTGCCAACCCGGGTCGAGATCGTCCTGCCGGCCCCCGGGCCGGGTTCCTGCCGACTCGAGAAAGTTGTTCACATGCGTTGCTACGACGAGCCCATCGAGGTGCGCCACGGCCTGGTCGCCGGCCAGGAGGCGCCCCACCAGTTCGTCTGGCGCGACCGGCTCTGGCTGGTCACCGATGTCCAGACCCGCTGGGTCGAGTCGGGCGCCTGGTGGGAGGGTCCCGCGGCCCGCGAGCTCCGGGGTGAGTCCCGCACGGCAGACGCCACCGGACCGCCGGCGACGACTCCCTGGACCGCTCTGGCGGAGGAGCCCGACCTGCTGGCCGAGAAGGAGGTCTGGCGGGTGCTCGCTGCGCCAGGGGCCTCCAGCCAGCCCGGGGTGTATGAGCTGGCGCACGCCGCCGGCACCGGTGAGTGGCGGCTGCGGCGGGTGGTGGACTGATGGCCGCCGCGCTGCCCGAGCCCTCCCTTGAGCTCGACCTGCAGCGGGCCCGGGCCGCGGTCCTGCTGGCGGAGAACGAGGGCCGGGCGAGCGACCGCTACCTGGCCGGGCACGCCGCCGCCCTGCGGGTCGCGGCGGTGGTCCTCGCCCTCCGGACGCACCCGGTGCTCGGGGGGCGGGCCAGCCGACCGCGCAACGCCTGGCACCTGCTCGCGGAGGTGGCCCCGGAGCTTGCCGAGTGGGCCGCCTTCTTCGCCGCCGCCGCGGCCAAGCGGGACGCGGTCCGCGCCGGGGCGACCGCCATCGTCACGTCCCGCGAGGCCGACGATCTCGTCCGCGACGCGGAGCGGTTCCTCAGTGTCGTGGAGCAGGCCGTCGGGCCGCGGTGGCAGGCCCGGACCGGGCGGGCCCTGCCGCTCCCGTCGGAGCGGGTCGAGCCCGCGCCGGTCCGGTCCCTGCACCTCGTCGGCCGCGGCTGAGGGGGCGGACCGGATGGGCGACCCGTTCGTGCACCTGCGGGTCGCGTCCGGCTACTCGCTGCAGTTCGGTGCCTCCCACCCCTCGACCCTGGTCGAGCGGGCCGCCGAGCACGAGATGGACGTCCTCGCCCTGACCGACCGGGACGGGCTCTACGGCGCGGTCCGCTTCGCCAAGGCCTGCCTGCGGCACCACATCGCCCCGGTCATCGGGGTCGACCTGGCGCTCGAGCCCAGCGCCTCCGCCCTCCCGGGACCCGACCGCGGTCCCCGGGCCCGGCGCCCGAGCGGACCGGCGCGTGGCGGCACCCTGCGGGCCGACCGACCGCGGGTGACCGTGCTGCCGACCGGACGTACGGGGTGGGCGGCCCTGTGCCGCCTCGTCTCGGCGACCCACCTGACCGGCGACCGGGGGGACGCGGTGGCGACCGCCGACCTGATCACCGGGTGGGCCGCCGAGGGCCAGCTGGTCGTCGTGCTGGGCGCCGACTCCGACGTCGGGCTGGCCCTGGCCGACGGGCGGGCCGAGCGCGGGGCCGAGCTCCTGCGGGCCTGGCAGCGGCGGCTCGACCCCACCCAGCTCGTCCTGGCCGTCACCCACCACCGGGCGCCCGGACGCGGCGCCGGCTCCGTCGGGCTCGCCGGTCGCATGCTGGCCCTCGCCGACCGGGAGGGCATCCCGGCCGTCCTCACCAACATGGTGCGGATGGCCGACCGGCATCTCGCCCCCACGGTCGACGTCCTGGACGCGGCCCGCCGGCTGGTGGCGCTCAACCGGCGCCACGTGAGCCAGGTCAACGCCGAGGGCTACCTGAAGTCGGGGAAGGAGATGCAGGAGCTCGCCGACGAGGTCGCCCGCTACGCCGGTCGCGGTGAGCGCGGCGGCGTGCGGCTGCTGGCCCAGACCCGCGCCCTCGCCGTACGGTGCGCACTGGACCCGTTCGCCGACCTGGGGCTGGGGGAGACCCACCTGCCGGAGCTCTCGGTGCTCGGCCGGCCCGGGTCCTCCGGCGCTGCGGTCGAACCCGGCTCGGCCTCCGGACGGGCCGAGGCCCTGGCCCAGCTGCGCGCCCGCTGCGAGGTCGGGATCAGCGCCCGCTTCGGGCGGGCCGACGACCGGGTGCTGGCCCGGCTCGAGGCGGAGCTGGACGTCGTGGACGGGCGCAGTCTCGCCACCTACTTCCTGACCGTCGCCGACGTCGTCGACCTCATCCGGGGGCGGGGCATCCGGTGCGCGGCCCGCGGCTCGGGGGCGGGCAGCCTGGTCAACTACCTGCTCGGCATCTCCGGCGTCGACCCCTTGCGACACGGCCTGCTGATGGAGCGGTTCCTCTCCCGGCTGCGGCAGTCGCTGCCCGACATCGACCTCGACGTGGAGTCCGCCCGGCGGCCGGAGGCGTACGAGGCCATCCTCGACCGCTTCGGCGGCGACCGGGTGGCCTGCGTCGCGATGCTCGACACCTACCGGGTCCGGCACGCGATCCGGGACGTGGGGGCCGCGCTCAGCCTGCCGCCCGGGGAGATCGACGCGATCGCCAAGGCGTTCCCGCACATCCGGGCCCGGGACGCACGGGCGGCGCTGCGGGACCTGCCCGAGCTGCGGGCCCTCGGGCTGGGCGAGCGGCGGATGGATCTGCTCTTCAGCTTGGCCGAGTCCCTCGATGGGCTGCCGCGCCACATCGCGCTGCACCCGTGCGGCGTGCTGCTCAGCGACGCCACCCTGCTCGACCGGACACCGGTGGAGGCGAGCTTCGCCGGCTACCCGATGAGCCAGTTCGACAAGGACGACGTGGAGGACCTGGGGCTGCTCAAGCTGGACGTCCTCGGGATCAGGATGCAGTCCTCGATGGCGTACGCCGTGGCCGAGGTCGAGCGGGTCGAGGGGGAGGTGATCGACCTGGACTCGGTGTCGCTGGAGGATCCGGCCAGCTACGCCCTGATCGGCCAGGGCTCCACCCTGGGGTGCTTCCAGATCGAGTCGCCCGGCCAGCGGGAGCTGATCGGCAAGTTCGCCCCGCGCTCCTTCGACGACATCATCATCGACATCTCGCTGTTCCGGCCGGGTCCGGTCAAAAGCGACATGATCACGCCCTTCCTGGAGGACCGGCACGGCTGGCGACCCCGACGTCGCCTGCACCCCGCCCTGGACCGGCACCTGGAGGAGACCGGCGGGGTCGTCGTCTTCCACGAGCAGGTCCTGACCTTGATCGCCGAGCTGTCCGGGTGCGACCTGGCCCGGGCCGATGAGGTCCGGCGGACCCTGGGGGACCGAGACACCCGTGACGACGTACGCGACTGGCTGCTCCCCGCCGCCCGCGCCCGCGGCTTCCCCGACGAGGTGGCCCGGGAGATGTGGGAGGTGCTGGCCGCGTTCGGCTCCTTCGGCTTCTGCAAGGCGCACGCGGCCGCGTTCGCGCTCACCACCTTCCACTCGGTCTGGCTGAAGGCCCACCACCCGGCCGCGTTCCTGGCCGGGGTGCTGACCCACGACCCGGGGATGTACCCCAAACGGCTGGTGCTGGACGAGGCACGGCGGCTGGGGATCGAGATCCTGGGGGTGGACGTCAACAGGAGCCGGGCCGACTACCGGGTCGAGCGGGTCGGGACCGAGCTGCCCCGGGCCGCCGTCGGGCGCCCGGGTGCGGCCGCGCTCGGCAGCTCCGCCCCGGATCTCCGGCGGGACCCGCGGGCGTTCGGGACCTCGGTCATCGACCGGTCACCCGGGGGCGCGGGCGGCGATCCAATCGAGCGTCGGTCCGACTCAGGGCGGTCAGACGCAGCACGGTCCGTTTCCCGGGTGTCCGACGCGGCCCGGTTCCGATCCGGGGCCGACCCGCCGCGCCCCGCCGATGGGTTGCCGCTCACGGGTCACGGGTACGGCATCCGGCTCGGGCTGGCCGACGTCAAGGGCATCAACGAGACCGAGATCGGGCGGGTCGTCGCAGGTCAGCCGTACGTGTCGCTGGCCGATTTCTGGCGTCGGACGGGGGTCTCCCAGCCGGTCGCAGAGCACCTCATCCTGACCGGCGGCCTGGACAGGCTGCACGGCATCCATCCGGGTTCGGCGGTGGGACGCCGCGGACAGGTGACGCGCCGCGACCTGCTGCTGGCGCTCACCGACCTCCGTCGGGAGGCCCGGGTGGACGCGGGCGCCGCCCGGCGGCCGGGACGCGGCTCGGCTCCCGTCCGTGTCCGGGCGGAGCCGTCTGCTCCGGGCGGGGCCGACCCGGCGCTCGGGCC
>JAOPXW010000110.1 GCA_025964935.1 Friedmanniella sp.
TCGGCGGCGGTGTCACCCCACGCCGTGATCCCGTGCCCGCCGAGGATGCATCCGATGGCCTCGGGATTCTCACGGTGCACCGCGGCGATGTCGAGACCGAGCTGGAAGCCCGGACGCCGCCACGGCACCCAGACCACCCGGCCGGCGAAGATCGCTCGGGTCAGCTGCTCGCCGTCGGCCGCGGTGGCCAGGGCGATCCCGGAGTCGGGGTGCAGGTGGTCAACGTGCGCCGCGTCGACCAGGGCGTGCATGGCGGTGTCGATCGAGGGAGCGGCCCCACCCTTGCCGTGCAGGCAGAAGTCGAACGCGGCCACCATGTCGTCCTCGGTCTCGACCCCGGCGTAGACCTGGGTCAGGGCCTGCACCCGGTCCAGCCGCAGCACGGCCAGGCCGGGCTCGGTGAGGGTGCCGAGGTCGCCGCCGGAGCCCTTGACCCACAGCAGGTCCACCGGGTCACCGGTCACCGGGTCGGTCTCGGAGCCCTTCGCGGAGGTGTTGCCGCCCGCGTAGTTGGTGTTGGCCGGGTCGGACCCCAGCCGGTGGGACCGGTCCAGCAGCTCGGCGACGGTGGGGTTGGTCATGGGTGTCCTCAGCAGTCAGGGTCGGGTCGAAGTCGGGGGACGGGCCGTCGAGGCCCGCGTCGAAGGGGGAGGCGGTCTGCGGCCGGGGCCGTCAGGCGCCCCAGCCGGCCTGGTGGCCGCCCACCCGCTCGGCGGCGATCCGCGCCTGGTAGCCGGACTCGGCGTACGCGCGCATCGGGTCGGCAGGCAGCCCGCGGCTCTCCCGCCACGCGGCGAGGTCGGGGCGGACGTCGGTGTAGAAGGCGTCCATCAGGAGCGCGTTGGCGCCCAGGACGTCCCCGGACCGCTGCGCCGCGGCGAGGGCTTCGTGATCCACCAGCAGGGCGCGGGCGGTCATCTCCTGCACGTTGAGGACCGACCGGATCTGGCCCGGGATCTTGTCCTCGACGTTGTGGCACTGGTCCAGCATGAAGGCGACCGCGGACCCCGGCGCGAAGGCGCCGCCCCGGATCACCTCGTACAGGATGCGGAAGAGCTGGAACGGGTCCGCGGCCCCCACGATCAGGTCGTCGTCGGCGTAGAAGCGGGAGTTGAAGTCGAAGGAGCCGAGCTTCCCCAGCCGCAGCAGCTGGGCGACGATGAACTCGATGTTGGTGCCGGGGGCGTGGTGACCGGTGTCGAGGCAGACCAGGGCCCGCTCGCCGAGGGCGCTGACCTGCGCGTACGCCGTACCCCAGTCCGGGACGTCGGTGTGGTAGAACGCCGGCTCGAAGAACTTGTACTCCAGGACGAGGCGCTGGTCGGGCCCGAGCCGTTCGTAGATCGCGGCCAGGCTCTCGGCCAGCCGGTCCTGCCGACCGCGGATGTCGCCCTGGCCGGGGTAGTTGGTGCCGTCAGCCAGCCAGATCTTGAGGTCGCGGGACCCCGTCTGCTGCATGATCTCCAGGCACTCGAGGTGGTGGTCGACGGCCTTGCGGCGGATGTCGTCGTCGAGGTGGGTGAGGCTGCCGAACTTGTAGATGTCGTCCTGGAAGGTGTTCGAGTTGACCGTGCCCAGACCGAGCCCGTGGTCGGCGGCGAAGCTGCGCAGCCGGCCGTAGTCGTCCACCTTGTCCCACGGGATGTGCAGGGCCACGGTGGGCGCCAGACCGGTCAACCGGTGCACCTGGGCGGCGTCGGCGATCTTCTCCTGGACCGTACGGGGGGTCCCGGGGGTGCCGAAGACCTTGAAGCGGGTCCCGGAGTTGCCGAAGGCCCAGGACGGGAGCTCGATCGCCTGGGTGGCGAGCTGGGCGGCGATGTCGGTGCGGAGGACCACGGAAGACTCCTGTCGGGAAGCGTGTTCTTGACACGTTTCAATTCTCTTCGCATGCTAGACGAAGTGATCTGGGGAAGCAACCACCGAAACTGCCGGCGCATCCTGGACAGCGCTTGCACTCCCGTGGTTGTCTCTGCCTAGATCGTTTCATTCGCCCGCTCTCGACCGGGTGCCCCACCACCGAGGAGACTCATGCCCGACTGGTCCGCCGTCCTGATCGCCCCCGACCACGACTTCGCCGGTGCGCCTCTGCTGCGCCGGCAGTTCGACCTCGACGAAGGTCACGGTGACGTGGTGAAGGCCATGCTGCACGCCACGGCCCACGGCGTCTTCGAGGCCTACCTCAACGGTGCGCCCGTGAGCGACGACGTGCTGAGCCCCGGCTGGTCGAGCTACGAGTGGCGGCTGCGCTACCGCAGCTACGACGTCACCGCGCTGGTCGAGCCGACCTCGGTGCTCGGCTTCGGGCTCGGCAACGGCTGGTACCGGGGCCGGCTGGGCTGGACCGGGGCCGGCTCCTTCTACGGCTCCGAGCTGGGGGTGCTGGCGCAGCTGGAGATCGAGTTCGCCGACGGGCACGTGCAGCGGGTGCTGACCGACGACAGCTGGCGGGCCGGACCGTCGGCGGTGCTGGCCAACGACCTCTACGACGGCGAGACCATCGACGCCCGGCTCCGGTCACAGGACTGGCTCGGCGCCGGGTTCGACGACAGCGACTGGGTCGGGGTGCATCCGCTGGAGCGGGACCTGGCCACCGTGACCCCGTACGTCGGCCCGCCGGTCCGCCGTCGCGCCGAGATCGCCCCGGTCGCGATCTGGACCTCACCGTCCGGCCGCACGCTGGTCGACTTCGGCCAGAACCTGGTCGGCTGGGTGCGGCTCCAGGTGACCGGGCCCGAGGGCAGCACCGTGACCCTGCGGCACGCCGAGGTGCTCGAGCACGACGAGCTGGGCGTCCGGCCGCTGCGGACGGCCAAGGCCACCGACACCTTCATCCTGAGCGGGGGACCCGACGAGTTCGAGCCGACCTTCACCTTCCACGGGTTCCGCTACGTCGAGGTCGACGGGTTCCCCGGCGAGCTGACCGCCGACGCGGTGACCGCGGTCGTGGTGACCTCGGACCTGGAGCGGATCGGGACCTTCGAGTGCTCCGAGGAGCTGCTCAACCAGCTGCACCGCAACGCGGTCTGGGGGACGCTGGGGAACTTCCTGGACGTGCCGACCGACTGCCCGCAGCGTGACGAGCGCCTGGGCTGGACCGGCGACATCGCCGCCTTCACGCCGTCGGCGGCCTACCTCTTCGACGTCCAGGCCTTCCTCGGTGACTGGCTCCTCGACCTGGCCGCGGAGCAGCGGGCCGCCGACGGGATGGTGGCCTTCGTGATCCCGGACGTGCTCAAGTTCATGCCGCCGCCCGAGGACTTCCCCGACGCCGACAGCACCGCGATCTGGAGCGACGCCTCGGTCTGGGTGCCGTGGGCGCTCTGGCAGGCGTACGGCGACCAGCGCGTTCTGGCCGACCAGTTCGACTCGATGACCGCCCACGTACGCCGGGTCGAGACCCTGCTCTCGCCGGCCGGCCTGTGGGACACCACCTTCCAGTTCGGGGACTGGCTCGACCCGTCCGCGCCGCCGGAGAACGCCGCGCTGGCCAAGGCCGACTCCGGGGTGGTCGCCACGGCCTGCCTGTTCCGCAGCGCGACCATCGTGGCCGACACCGCGGCCCTGCTGGGCCGCGTGGACGAGGAGGCCCACTTCCGGGGTGTGGCGGACCGGGCGCGGGAGGCGTTCCGTACGGCGTACGTGTCCGCCGACGGTCGGATCAGCAGCGACGCGGTCACGGTCTACGCCCTGGCCATCGCCTTCGGCCTGCTGGACGGACCGACCCGGGCGGCCGCGGGCGACCGGCTGGCCGAGCTGGTGGCCGAGGGGGGCTACCGGATCCAGACCGGCTTCGCCGGCACCCCGTTCGTGACCGACGCGCTGACGGCCACCGGTCACCTGGACGACGCCTACCGCCTGCTGCTCGAGCGGGAGTGCCCCTCGTGGCTCTACCCGGTCACCATGGGCGCGACCACGATCTGGGAGCGCTGGGACTCGATGCTGCCCGACGGGACCATCAACCCCGGCGAGATGACCAGCTTCAACCACTACGCCCTGGGCGCGGTGGTCGACTGGATGCACCGCACCATCGGGGGGATCGCTCCGCTGGAGCCCGGCTACGCCAAGGTCCTGGTGGCGCCGCAGCCCGGCGGCGGGCTGAGCTGGGCCCGCAGTGCCTTGGCCACCCGGCACGGACGCGTGGCCGTCTCCTGGACCCAGGAGGGCTCGGGCGCCCTGCAGCTGGACGTGGAGGTGCCCGAGGGCGTCACCGCGGTCGTCCGGCTGCCGGGTCAGCCCGACCGGGAGCTGACCGGGGGCAGCCACAGCCTGCCCGCGGCGGCCGCCCTGGCCTGACGGCCGCCGGGCCGCCCTGGTCTCGAGACCGGACGGCCCGAGCGGCGCGTCCGGCCTGCCCACGGCCGAGCCGCTGAGATGGCAGGCTGCAGCGTCAGAACGTTTCATCCTCAACAACGCGCGCCCGCACCCCGGAAGGGGTGCGGTAGGTCGGGGAAGCCCCCGTCTGATCAGGTGGTTGACGACCCGCGGGTCGTAGGCTAGCCTTCGAATTGAAACGATCCAGGCAGCGAGGCCGGTGCCCTCCGGGTGCAGATGCTTCCGCTGTCGTCCCACCACTGGAGGTCCCATGAGGTTCAGCAAGTCGGTCCGGCGCACACAGGCGCTCATGGGCCTAGCGGTCGCGAGCACCCTGGTGCTGGCCAGCGCGTGCAGCGCCGGAAGTCTCGGCAGCAGCTCCGGTGACAGCTCCGGCGGCAGTGCCGGCTCGGTCGAGATCACCTACCTCGTCCCCAACGACGACGTGACCACGGCCCAGACCAAGGCGATCATCGCCGCCTTCCAGACCGCCAACCCCGGCGTCACCGTGAAGACCGACTCCCGGCCCGGCGGCGCCGACGGCGACAACATCATCAAGACGCGGCTGGCCACCAGCGACATGGCCGAGGTGTTCCAGTACAACAACGGCTCGCTGCTGCAGGCCATCAAGCCCGAGCAGAACCTGGTCGCGCTGGACGACCAGCCGTGGGCCGGTCAGCTGGACACCAACTTCGCGGACTCCTCGAAGGGCACCGACGGCAAGCTCTACGGCGGGCCGATCGGCACCGCGTTCGGCGGCGGGGTGCTCTACAACATCCCGGTCTACAAGAAGCTGGGCCTGCAGATCCCCAAGACCTGGGACGAGTTCATGGCCAACAACGCCAAGATCAAGAAGGCGGGCGGGGTCGACCCGGTCGAGCAGACGTACGGGGAGACCTGGACCTCGCAGCTCTTCGTGCTGGGGGACTACCACAACGTCGAGTCGCAGGTCCCGGACTTCGCCGCCAAGTACACCGCGGGCCAGGACAAGTACGCCAACACCCCGGCCGCCCTGCAGGGCTTCGCCCACATCCAGGCGGTCAAGGACGCGGGCTACCTGAACAAGGACTACGCCTCGGCCAAGCTGAACGACGGCGTCAAGGCGGTGGCCACCGGGACCGCGGCGCACTACCCGCAGCTCGGCGGCACGGCGGCCAACATCGAGAACGTCGCCCCCGGCAAGACCAACGACGTCGGTTTCTTCGCCCTGCCCGGCTCGGACGCGGCCAGCAACGGCATGACCGTGTGGCCGGGGACCTCGGCGCTCTACATCCCGAAGTCGGCCGAGGGGGCCAAGCTCGATGCGGCCAAGAAGTTCATCGCCTTCGCCGCCACCAAGGAGGGCTGTGACGCCACTCTGAAATCCTCGCCGCCGCAGGGCCCGTTCCTGTCCAAGGCCTGCTCGCTGCCCTCCGACGTGTCGCAGGTGGCCAAGGACACCCAGGGCTACTTCACCTCCGACAAGGCCAGCCCCGCGCTCGAGTTCAAGTCGCCGATCAAGGGCCCGAACCTGGAGCAGATCTGCATCCAGGTGGGCACCGGCCAGGTGGACGCGGCCAAGGCGGCGGCCCTCTACGACCAGGACGTGAAGAAGCAGGCCCAGCAGCTCGGGCTGCCCGGCTGGTCCTGACCGCTGTGCCCTCCGGGGCATGATCCGCAGCACCCGTCCTGCCGCCGGCCCCGACCGGGCCGGCGGCAGGACCCAACAAAGGACTCCCACCATGGCGAGCACACTGAGCAGTTCGGAGGCGACCCGGCTCGCCCCCGCCCGGGCCGTTCCGGGGGCCGGCGGCAAGAAGCGGCGCGGGCCGTACCCGTTCTGGTTCCTGCTGGTCCCGGGGGCGATCTACCTCCTCTTCTTCGTCGTCCCCACCGTGTCGTCGTTCTACTACTCGTTCACCCGGTGGGACCTGTTCACCTCGACCTGGATCGGGCTGGACAACTACCGCACCTTCTTCGCCGAGCAGGCGTTGGTCATCGGGTTGCGCAACACCTTGATCTACGCGGTGCTGACGTCTGGGTTGAAGGTGGTGCTGGGGATGGCCCTGGCCCTGCTCCTGACCTCCAAGATCATCGCCCGCGGCTACCTGCGGTCCGTGGTCTTCTTCCCGGTCCTGGTCTCGGCCATCGGCGTGGGACTCACCTTCACCGTGCTGCTCAATCCGGAGCGCGGGCTGGTCAACGTCGCTCTGGGCGGGGTCGGCGTCCACGGCCCGGGCTGGCTGACCAACCCGTCCCTGGCCCTCATCTCGGTCGGCCTGGTCGACGTCTGGAAGGGCGTCG
>JAOPXW010000142.1 GCA_025964935.1 Friedmanniella sp.
GCACCTGCTGGCCCACCCCGACCACCTCGACCTGCTCGCCGTCGAGCTGGGAAAGGCGTCGGCCGGGGGGCTGCGGGCCGAGATGCTGCGGGCGACCGGGGCCGACCCCGGGTCCGCGGCCCCGGTCGCGACGGAGCTCACCGGGGACCCCCTGCGGGTGGCCTACCGGGGGGCCCTGCTGCGGGTCGCCGCCCGCGACCTCTGCCACCCGGAGCCCATCGAGGTCGTCGACGACATCGCCGACGAGCTGTCCGAGCTGGCCGACGCCGCCCTGGAGGCGGCGCTCTCCATCGGTCGGGCCAAGCTCGGCGAGAACGCCCTGCACACCCGGTTGGCCATCGTCGGGCTGGGCAAGAGCGGGGCCCAGGAGCTCAACTACGTCAGCGACGTCGACGTGCTCTTCGTGGCCGAGCCGGCGCTCGGGGCCGACGGGGAGCCGCTGATCACCCCCGAGGTCGCCATCACCACCGCGACCCGGATGGCGGCGGAGATGACGCGGGTCTGCTCGGCCCACACCGCCGCCGGCACGATCTGGGAGGTCGACGCGGGACTGCGGCCCGAGGGCAAGGCGGGCCAGCTCGTCCGCACCCTGGCCAGCCACCGGATCTACTACGAGAAGTGGGCCAAGACCTGGGAGTTCCAGGCCATGCTCAAGGCTCGGGCCTGCGCGGGGGACCTGGCCCTGGGGCAGGACTTCGTCGCCATGGTGTCCCCGATGGTCTGGCGGGCGGCCGAGCGCGACCACTTCGTCGCCGACACCCAGGCGATGCGCAAGCGGGTGGTGGCCCACATCCCCGCCCGCGACGCCGGCCGGGAGCTGAAGCTGGGGGAGGGCGGCCTGCGCGACGTCGAGTTCTCGGTCCAGCTGCTGCAGCTCGTGCACGGGCGGGTGGACGAGCGGCTCCGGGAGCGCGCGACCCTGCCCGCGCTGAAGGCCCTGGTCGACAACGGCTACGTCGGCCGGGAGGACGGCAAGGTCTTCAGCCTGTCCTACCGCTTCCTGCGGACCCTCGAGCACCGCATCCAGCTCTACAACCTCCGCCGGACCCACGTGCTGCCCACCGGCGAGGACGACCTGCGGCGGATCGGACGCTCCCTGGGCTACGCCGACCCGATCCAGGGTCTGCTGGCCATCTGGCGGAGCTGCACCCAGCGCGTACGCCGGCTGCACGAGCGGCTGTTCTACTCCCCGCTGCTCGACACCGTGGCCCGGATCCCCAGCACCGAGCTCCGGCTGACGACCGGGGCGGCGGTGGACCGGCTGAAGGCCCTCGGCTACGCCGACCCGACCGCCGCGCTGCGGCACATCGCCTCGCTCAGCCAGGGCATCACCCGGCAGGCGGAGATCCAGCGCCAGCTGCTGCCGGCCATGCTCGGCTGGTTCGCCGACGCCCCGAACCCCGACAGCGGGCTGCTCGCCTTCCGGCAGGTGTCGGAGGCGCTGGGCAACACGCCGTGGTACCTCCGGGCGCTGCGGGACGAGGGCGCGATGGCCGAGCGGCTGGCCCGCATCCTCGCCTCCAGCCGGTACGCCGTCCAGCTCCTCACCCGGGCGCCCCAGACCGTGCAGATGCTCGCCGACGACGCCGAGCTGCGGCCGCGGTCCCTGGTCGAGCTCAAGGCCGAGATGCACGCGGCCGCCCGACGGCAGGAGAGCCCGGCGGGCGCGGTCGAGGCCATCCGGGCCATCCGCCGCCGGGAGCTGTTCCGGGTGGCGGCGGGCGACCTGCTCGGCGAGCTGGACGTCTTCACCGTCGGGGCGGCGCTGACCGACCTGGCCACGGCGACCATCGACGCCTCGCTGTCGGCCGTCCGGGCCGGCTCGGACGCCCCGTACGTGCCGCGGATCGCGGTGGTGGCGATGGGCCGCTGGGGCGGCCGGGAGATGTCGTACGCCTCCGACGCCGACGCCATGTTCGTGATGGAGGACCGCGCGTACGCCGGGACCGACCCGACCCGCGTGGCCGGGGCGGTGATCGCCGACCTCCGCAAGCTGCTGGCCAAGCCCGGTGCGGACCCGGTGCTGAGCATCGACGCCGACCTGCGGCCCGAGGGCAAGGGCGGGGCCCTGATCCGCTCCCTGAGCGCCTACCGCAACTACTACGGGCGCTGGTCCTCGACCTGGGAGCTGCAGGCCATGGTCCGAGCGGACGCGCTGGCGGGCGACGAGGAGCTCGGGGCGCAGCTGCTCGCCGAGATCGACGACCGCCGGTGGCCCGAGGGCGGGATCTCCACGTCCCAGGTCAACGAGATCCGCCGGCTCAAGGCGCGGGTCGAGGCCGAGCGGCTGCCGCGCGGGGCCGACCCGGCCCGACACACCAAGCTCGGACCGGGTGGCCTGGCCGACGTCGAGTGGACCGTCCAGCTCCTGCAGCTGCAGCACGCCTACCGGGTGCCGGCCATGCGGTCGTCGCAGACCATCGTGGCGCTGCGTGCGGCCCGGGAGGCGGGGCTGGTCGACGGGCTCGACGCCGGACACCTGGAGGCGGCCTGGACCATGGCCAGCCGGATCCGCAACCAGATCATGCTGATGCGGGGTCGGGGGTCGGACTCGCTGCCCGGTGACAACCGGGAGCTGGCGGCCGTGGCGGAGCTGATGGGCTACGGGACGGGCGAGTCCTCGCACCTACTGGCCGACTACCGCCGGGTCACCCGACGCGCCCGGCGGGTCGTCGACCGGGTGTTCTGGGGCCTGGGCTGACCGAAGCCCCGGCCAGGTGACGCCCGGGAGCGGAGACCCCTGCCGCAGGACGAGTCGCCCCCACTGGCGTCACCTCTCCGGCGCGGAGCCGCCGTACAAGACCTGTCGCAGGAGTCTGGTGGCCTCGGCGGGGCCCAGGCCCAGCGCGGTGACCCGCTCGACGTAGTCGCGGGTCGCCTGCTCGGCCTCGGCCGTGGCCTCCACGTGCGGGTCGGCGACGACGGTCCCGCGGCGCCCGGCGGTCACCACCAGACCCTCCTGCTCCAGCTCCCGGTAGACCTTCGCGACCGTGTTCGGGGCCAGGCCCAGCTCCGCGGCGAGCGCCCGTACGGTCGGGAGCCGGCTGCCCGCCGCCCGGGTGCCGCGTCGGATCTGGGCGGTGAGCTGGGCGGTGAGCTGCTCGTACGGTGGCGTGGGGGAGGCGTCGTCGATCCGGAGCACGGCAGTCACCGGCGTCAGGGATGACCGAGGGCGTGGCCGTACGCGTGCAGGGTCGCCGCCGCGGTGTTGTCCCAGCTGAAGCGGGAGGCGTGACCGGCGGCGTTGGCCCGCATCTTGACCAGCTCGTCCGGGTCGTCCAGGACCGCGGTCAGGGCGTCGGCCCAGGGCCCCGGCTCGTGCCCGGCGACCAGCAAGCCGGAGTGCCCGTCGCGGACGGCGTGCCGGAGGCCGCCGACGTCGGTGGCGACGACGGGCCGCCCGCAGGCCTGGGCCTCGAGGGCGACGAGACCGAAGGACTCGTTGTGGGACGGGACGCCGACCACGTCGGAGACGCAGTACCACCGGAAGAGCTCGGCCCGGGGGGAGTGCGGCCGGAACGCGACCAGGTCCTCGATGCCCAGCTCGCGGGCCAGGGGAGCCAGGCTCTGCGACCACTCCGAGTCGGGGCCGCTGGGGCTGCCGATGATGATGAGCTGCAGTCGGGAGCGGCGGTCCGGCCGCCGGGCGGCCACCTCGGCCACGGCCCGGATCAGCACGTCGGGAGCCTTCAGCGGCTGGATCCGTCCGACGAAGAGGATCACCTGCGCGTCCTGCGGCACCCCGAGCTGGGCGCGGGACTTCGGCTGGTCGCAGGGGTGGAAGGTGTGCAGGTCCACCCCGGGCGGGACGACGATGATCTGGTCGTCGCGGGCCTGGTAGTGCCGGCGCAGCTCGGCGGCCTCGTCGGCGGTGTTGGCCGTCAGCGCGTCGGCGTGGGCCACGATGGCGGCCTCACCCAGCTCGCGACGCCCGGGCTCGGTCTGCTGGCCGGCGGTGAGCGACAGGTTCTTGACCCGGGCCATGGTGTGCATGGTGTGGACCAGCGGGATGCCGTGCCGGGCCTTCAGGTCCAGACCGACCATGCCGGAGAGCCAGTAGTGCGAGTGCACCAGGTCGTAGTCGCCGATCAACGGGTCGAGAGCCTCGGCGAAGGTGCCGACCAGGTCCGGGAGCTGCTCCTTGGTCACCGGGCCGCGGGGGCCGGCAGGCACCTGGAGGACCCGGGTGTGTTCGTTCAGCTCGACGACCCGGGGACGGTCGGGGGAGTCGGCCCTGGTGAACACGTCGACCTTGAGACCCCGCTCGCCGAGGCGGTGCGCCACCTCGGCCACGTAGACGTTCAGGCCCCCCGCGTCGCCGACGCCCGGAGTGGCCAGGGGCGAGGTGTGCATGCTGACCATCGCCACCCGTCGGGGGTAGTCGAGCATCGTCGCCATCGCTCACCTCCTCCGGTGGCCGCCGCCTCGTGCGTACGGATCCGGCCCGACGGCAGCGGCCGCGGGTCCTCGCTGACCTTAGTTCACGCCGACACCCTCAGCGGCCCGAGGGGTTGGCGGCACCGGAGCCGCAGGTGAGCCGGATGCCGGAGATGCACGTCGTGCCGGGGGTCGCCGACCGAGCCTGGTGCGCCGACCACGAGGAGGGCGGCGCTTCAGCCCGCCTGGGGGTTCGGACCGCGTCCGGTCACGAGCTGAGCTGGTCCGCCAGGCCTTGGGTGTCCGTCTCGACCCAGCCCTCGACAGCTTTGCCCGACTCCATCCGGAAGATCTCTATCCAGCTGGCCGTGACCACCCGACCGCTCGCGGGTCTGCCCATGAACTCGCCCCGATGCGTCCCCCGGTCGGTCCCCCGGACGACGACCCGGTCTCCCGCCGCGATGACGTCCTCCACCGTGGTGACGAGGTCGGGAAAGGCGGCGCGGTAGCTGACCACACCCCGGCAGTAGTCGTCAGAGCTCTGGATCTTGACGCCCATCGAGTTGTGGCTGACGAACTGCTCGGAGAGGAAGGCTTTGAGCTCATCGGCGTCGCCCGCGTTCCAGCCCTCCTCGAAGAAGCGGCGGGCGGCGGCCTTGACGTCCTCGTCAGTCATCGTCGACTCTTCTCTGTTCCCCCAGCTGGTCCACGGCGGACCGGCTGCTGGTCCACCCATCAGCGTACGACTGGCCCGGGTGGCCTCGCCAGGGGTCCCTCCACCCCGGGCTGACGTCCGAATAGCGCAACGGGCCGCGATCACCGAGGTGATCACGGCCCGTGCGAATCGTGCGGCCACGGTGCGGCCACCGGTGCTGACCCGGCGCGTTCGTCCTGGTCAGCACCGGAGTGCGGTCAGCAGTCGTAGTAGAGCTCGAACTCGTGCGGGTGCGGGCGCAGCCGTACGCCGTCGATGTCGGCCCGCTTCAGCTCGACCCAGGTCTCGATCAGGTCGGGGGTGAAGACGTCGCCGGCGAGCAGGAAGTCGTGGTCGGCCTCCAGGGTGTCCAGGACACCGCCGAGGCTGTCGGGCACGGTGGGCACGGAGGCGTGCTCCTCGGGCGGCAGCTCGTAGAGGTCCTTGTCGACCGGCGCCATCGGCTCGGTCTTCTTCTGGATACCGTCGATGCCCGCGAGCAGGATGGCCGCGAAGGCCAGGTACGGGTTGGACGACGGGTCGGGGCAGCGGAACTCGACGCGCTTGGCCTTCGGGTTGGACCCGGTGATCGGGATCCGCATGGCCGCGGAGCGGTTGCGCGAGCTGTAGACCAGGTTGACCGGCGCCTCGAACCCGGGCACCAGACGGTGGTAGGAGTTCACACTCGGGTTGGTGAAGGCCAGGATCGACGGGGCGTGCTGGAGCACACCGCCGATGTACCAGCGGGCGAGGTCGGACAGCCCGCCGTAGCCGGCCTCGTCGTAGAACAGCGGCACGCCCTCGTTCCAGATCGAGGAGTGCACGTGCATGCCGGAGCCGTTGTCGCCGAAGATCGGCTTGGGCATGAAGGTCGCGGTCTTGCCGGCGGCCCACGCGGTGTTCTTGATGATGTACTTGAACTTCTGGACGTCGTCGCCGGCCGCCAGCATGGTGTTGAACCGGTAGTTGATCTCGGCCTGGCCGGCGGTGCCGACCTCGTGGTGGGCCCGCTCCACGATCAGACCCGAGTTCTCCAGGTTCTTGGTCATCTCGTCGCGCAGGTCGGAGAAGTGGTCGACCGGCGGGACGGGGAAGTAGCCACCCTTGTAGCGGACCTTGTAGCCGCGGTTCCCGCCGTCCTCGACGCGGCCGGTGTTCCAGGCACCCGCGACCGAGTCGATCGCGTAGTAACCGGTGTTGGCCTTGGTCTCGAAGCGCACGTCGTCGAAGACGTAGAACTCGGCCTCGGGGGCGAAGAACGCGGTGTCACCGATGCCGGTGGAGGCCAGGTAGTTCTCCGCCTTGCGCGCGATGTTGCGCGGGTCGCGGCTGTAGGGCTCCTTGGTCAACGGGTCGTGCACGAAGAAGTTGAGGCACAGCGTCTTCGCGATCCGGAAGGGGTCGAGGTACGCGGTGGTGGGGTCGGGCATCAGGGCCATGTCCGACTCGTGGATCTTCTGGAAGCCGCGGATCGACGAGCCGTCGAAGGCCAGACCGTCCTCGAACACCTCGGGTCCGAACGAGCCGGCCGGGACCGTGAAGTGCTGCATGATGCCGGGCAGATCGCAGAAGCGGATGTCGACGATCTCGACACCCTCATCCTTGATGTAGGCCAACATGTCGTCGGCTCCTTGGAACATCTGTCCTCCGGTGAGGTCGTCGTGTGAAACACGGATGGATGGGGAGTGCGGCTAGGGGCGCCGGCACAGGGGCGAGCGGGTGCTGATCGGGTCCTAGTATGCCGTCCGGCGCCCCGCCGGGTCAGGGCCCCCTTCGCCGACGGACGCGTACGTCGGACCGCCGGTAGCCTCGGGTGATGCCCAACCCGCCGCCGCCCGCGGATCCACCCGACCAGGCCCATCCGGGGGAGCGGCTCGGGCTGCCCGCCGACGGTCCCGGGTCCCTCGCATCGTGGCGCTCCCGCGTCACCGCGCTGGTGCTGGACTGGGGTGCCTGCATGGCCGCGGCGGTCGCCTTCTTCGGCAGCGGTGTGCTGACCGGGTCGGGATGGCGCTCCTGGATGATCCTGAGCCTCTTCTTCGTCCAGTCGACGGTGCTCTGTGCCCTGGCCGGCGGCAGCCTGGGCCAGCTCATCTGCCGGATCACGGTCTACCGGCTCGACGGGCAGCGGATGGGCCTGCCCCGCTCGGTGCTGCGCGCGGCTCTGGTGTCCCTGGCCCTGCCGGCCCTGGTGGTCGGGGTGGACCGGCGCGGCCTGCAGGACCTCGCCGCCGGGACCGTCGTGGTCGCGCGGCGCTGACACTGCCCCGGCAGGCGGGGCCACCGGCCTCGACGGGCCGTACCTGAGAGAGCGACAGCACGCGGTCATCACAGTGTTATCTCGTCTACGTAGATACTACGTGCATCAGAGTAGACCAGGTGCTATACAGGTCCCATGGTTAGCGTCACCGTAACATTCGACCCCGCCAACCCGACCGATGTTCAGGAAGCCCGCGCCGTGATCGACCAGATCAC
>JAOPXW010000144.1 GCA_025964935.1 Friedmanniella sp.
CGCGCGGCCGGTCGACGCGATCGCGGCGGTGGAGGCAGGTGCGACGTACGACGTCGTGCTGGTCGACATGCACATGCCGGAGATGGACGGCCTGCAGCTCGCGGCGCGGCTGCGCGAGCTGGAGGCGACGCGGTCGACGCCGATGCTGATGCTGACCTCGCTCGGCCAGCGTCCCGAGGGCTCCCGCGACCTGGGCCTGGTCCACCTGACGAAGCCGGTGAAGGCCGGCCTGCTGCGCGACGCCGTCGCGCGCGCGCTCGGCGCGGCGGACCGCGAGACGAAGCCCGTCATGGCGCAGGAGGCGCAGGCCTCGCTGCGCGTGCTGCTGGCGGAGGACAACCTCGTCAACCAGCGGGTGGGGCAGCTGCTGGTCCAGCGGGCCGGTCACCGGGTGACGGTGGTCGGGAACGGGCGCGAGGCGGTGCGGGCCGTCGTGGAGGACGAGCTGGAGGTGGACGTGATCCTGATGGACCTGCAGATGCCCGAGATGGACGGCTTGGAGGCCACCCGGCAGATCCGGGCCGCCCGCGGCGACGGGCCCTACATCATCGCCCTGACCGCCAACGCCACCGGGGCCGACCGGTACGCCTGCCGGGAGGCGGGCATGAACGGCTTCCTGAGCAAGCCCCTGCAGTCGGCCGAGCTGGGCGCCCTGCTGGAGCGCCAGTGGCCGAGCACCCCGGTCACGGCACCCGCCGCCTACGGAAAGGAGCTCCGATGACGAGCCCCCGTGCCCTGCTGGTCGAGGACACCGCCGAGTTCGTGCTGCTCGGCCGCCGCCTGCTGGAAGGCGAGGGCTACACCGTCTCGGTCGCCGGCGACGGACTGACGGCGCTGCAGATGGCCCGCGAGACCCGGCCCGAGCTGATCCTGCTGGACGTGTCCCTGCCCCGGCTGGACGGGCTGGAGGTGTGCCGGCGACTGCGGGAGTTCACCGACGCGTACGTCATCATGCTGACGGCCCGCCGGGAGGAGGTCGACAAGCTGCTCGGTCTGGCCGTCGGGGCCGACGACTACGTGACCAAGCCCTTCTCGACGCCCGAGCTCACCCTGCGGATCAAGGCCATGCGGCGCCGACCGCGGCAGCCGCTGCGCAAGAACATCTGGGACTTCGGCGACCTCGTGGTCGACCTGGACTCCCGCGAGGCGCACCTGTCGGGCGAGCTGCTCGACCTGACCAGGACCGAGTTCGACCTGCTGCGGGTGCTCAGCGAGCACCCCCGCCAGACCCACACCCGGCGCCAGCTGCTGACCGAGGTCTGGGGCTCGGAATGGTTCGGCGACGACCACCTGGTCGACGTGCACCTGGCCAACCTGCGCCGCAAGCTGAAGGAGACCGCGGCCGCCCCGCGGCACCTGCGCACGCTGCGCGGGGTCGGCTACAGGTTCGACCCCTAGGCCGGTGTCCGGGCCCAGGCCTGCATCGCGGTGTCGACCCGGTCGCAGGCCTGCTGCCAGCGGGCGATCAGCACGGCGCGGTGACCGGCGTCGGCCACGTCCGCGGACAGCTCGAGCTCGCGGCAGAGCTCCTGCATCTCCATCGCCCCGAGCAGCCCGCTCGCGGAGCGGAGGCTGTGCGCGTTGGCCCGGAGCGTGCTCACGTCCCCGCAGGCGGCCAGCTGGACCATGGCGGCGCGACGGGTCGGCAGCTCGCCGAGATAGAGCTCGACGGTCTCCCGGACGAGATCCCGGTCGCCGAGGTCGCGGGCGAGATCGGCCAGCACCTGGGGGTCCACGACAGCGGTCATGCGGCTATTGTCGCCCGTCCGATCGGGTCGGGCGGGGCCGTTTGCCCCAATCTTGACGGAACCGCCCCGCCGCGGTCAGCCGCGGACGGCCGCAGCCAGCGCGTCGGCCCGGTCGGTGTGCTCCCAGGTGAGCTCGGGACGTTCACGACCGAAGTGCCCGTAGGCCGCGGTCGGGGCGTAGATCGGGCGCAGCAGGTCCAGGTCGGCGATGATCGCCGCCGGCCGCAGGTCGAAGGTGGCCAGCACGGCCGCCTGGATCTGCTCGACCGGGACCTGCTCGGTGCCGAAGGTCTCGACGTAGAAGCCGACCGGGTGGGCCTTGCCGATCGCGTACGCGACCTGGACCTCGCAGCGGCGGGCGAGCCCGGCCGCGACGACGTTCTTGGCCACCCAGCGCATTGCGTACGAGGCGGAGCGGTCGACCTTGGAGGGGTCCTTGCCGGAGAACGCGCCGCCGCCGTGGCGGGCCATGCCGCCGTACGTGTCGACGATGATCTTGCGGCCGGTCAGGCCCGCATCGCCCATCGGGCCGCCGATCTCGAACCGGCCGGTCGGGTTGACCAGCAGCCGGTAGTCGCGGGTGTCCAGGTCATAGCCCTGCAGCACGGAGTCGACCACGTGCCGCCGGACGTCCGGGGCGAGCAGCGCGTCGAGGTCGATGTCGGCCGCGTGCTGGCTGGACAGCACCACCGTGTCCAGGCGTACGGGGGTGTCGCCGTCGTACTCGATGGTCACCTGGGTCTTGCCGTCGGGTCGCAGGTACGGCATGGTCCCGTCCTTGCGGACCGCGGCGAGCCGCTCGGCGAGCCGGTGGGCCAGGTCGATCGGCAGGGGCATCAGGTTCGGGGTCTCGCTGCAGGCGTAGCCGAACATCAGGCCCTGGTCGCCGGCCCCCTGGGTGTCGTACGGGTCCACCCCGACGCCCGTCCGCCGCTCGAAGGCGGTGTCGACGCCCTGGGCGATGTCGGGCGACTGCTGGCCGATCGCGATGGAGACCCCGCACGAGCCGCCGTCGAAGCCCTTGGTCGAGGAGTCGTAGCCGATGTCGATGACCCGCTGCCGGACGATCTTGGGGATCTCGACGTAGGAGTCGGTCGTGACCTCCCCCGCCACCACGACCAGGCCGGTCGTCACCAGCACCTCGACCGCGACCCGGCTGTGCGGGTCCTGGCGCAGCAGCTCGTCGAGCACGGAGTCGCTGATCTGGTCGGCGATCTTGTCGGGATGACCCTCGGTCACCGACTCCGACGTGAACAGTCTGCGGGCCATCGGTCTCGTCCTTCGTTCTCGGTCACACGGTCGTTCTCGGTCATCTGCGGAGCCGAACCGCACGCCCCGGATCGGGCCAACCTACCGGGGGGTCCTCAACGCCAGGGCGGCATCCCAAATGCGGTGGGCCAGCACGTCCTTGCTGCCGGCGACCGGTCCGTCCTCCCCGTCACGGGTGAGGAGGGTGATCTCGCTGTCCGGTCGGCCGAACACGCGGTCGATGCCCACCTCGTTCAGCACCAGCAGGTCGCAGCCCTTCCGGGCGAGCTTGTCCCGGCCCAGGGCCAGGGGCGTCTGCGCCCCTCCCCCGGTCTCGGCCGCGAACCCGACCAGCACCTGGCGGGGGTCGGTCCGGGCGGCGACCAGTCCGGCGAGCACGTCGGGGGTCTCGCGCAGCGACAGGGTCAGGCCCTGACCGGCGGACTTCTTGATCTTGGTGTCGGCGATTTTCACGGGCGTGTAGTCCGCCGGTGCGGCGGCCATCACCACCACGTCCTGACCGGCCGCCGCGGCCGCGACCGCCGCGGCGAGCTCGGCGGTGCTGCCCACGGTCGTCACCGACACCCCCGGCGGCGGGTCGCTCTCGACGTGCGCGGCCACCAGGTGCACCACCGCGCCCCGCAGCGCGGCGGAACGGGCCAGCGCCCAGCCCATCCGGCCGGACGAGGCGTTGCCGAGGAACCGTACGGGGTCCAGGCTCTCGCGGGTGCCGCCGGCGGTGACCAGCACGCGGAGCCCGACCAGGTCCCGGCGGGCCGCGCGGGTGGCGATGGTCGGGTCGGCCAGCACACTCATCGCGACGGCCAGCAGCTCGGCCGGCTCCGGGAGCCGCCCGGGACCGGAGTCGGCTCCGGTGAGGCGGCCCGTGGCCGGGTCGAGCACGACGACGCCGCGACGGCGCAGGGTGGCGACGTTGTCCTGGGTGGCGGCGTGCTGCCACATCTCGGTGTGCATGGCCGGGGCCAGTACGACCGGGGCCGAGGCGGTCAGCAGGACGTTGGTGAGCAGGTCGTCGGCGCGCCCCGACGCGGCCCGGGCCAGCAGGTCGGCCGTGGCCGGGGCCACCAGGACGAGGTCGGCGGACTGCCCGAGGGCCACGTGCGGCACCTGATGGACGTCATCCCAGACCTGGGTGTGCACGGGCCGACCGGACAGCGCGGCCCAGGTCGCGGCCCCGACGAACTCCAGGGCCGCCGGGGTGGGCACGACGGTGACGTCGTGCCCCTCAGCCAACAGGCGTCGCAGCAGGTCGCAGGCCTTGTAGGCCGCGATCCCGCCCGCGACGCCGAGAACGATCCGGCTCACGCGCGAACGGTCAGGCGGGTTCGTTGAACGGGGTCTCGGGGGCGTCGGCACCCTCGGGGGCGTCGGGGTCGATGTCGATGCAGGACAGCTTGCCGGCGTTGACCTCGCGCAGCGCGATGGAGAGCGGCTTCTCCTGGACACCGGTCTCCACCAGCGGACCGACGTGGTCGAGCAGACCCTCGCCCAGCTGGGAGTAGTAGGCGTTGATCTGACGGGCGCGCTTGGCGGCGAACAGCACCAGCTTGTACTTCGAGTCCGAGTGGGTCAGGAGCTCGTCGATGGGGGGGTTGGTGATGCCCTCGGTCAGGCGGAATTCAGGCAAGATGAACCTTTGCGTGTGAGTGGCAGGCGATCGGCAGCCGAGAACGACGCACGTGAAGACGACCTGCAGAGTTACAGACGAACCAACGATACCAAGTCCGCGACGGCCTGGCCTACTTCGCCGTTCACGATGACGTGGTCGAACTCCGCCTGGGAGGCCAGCTCGGCCCGGGCGGTCTCCAGCCGACGCTCCCGCTGCTCCGCCGACTCGGTCCCCCGCCCGACCAGCCGCCGGACCAGCTCCTCCCACGACGGCGGGGTCAGGAACACGAACCGGGCGCCGGGCCAGCTGGTCTTGACCTGGCGGGCGCCCTGCAGGTCGATCTCCAGGATGGCCGACCGACCCGCCTCGACCGCCGCCACCACGGGCGCCTTCGGGGTGCCGTAGCGGTGCACGCCGTGCACGACGGCCCACTCCAGCAGCTCGTCGTCGTGCACCAGCCGGTCGAACTCGGCCTCGCTGACGAAGAGGTAGTGCACGCCGTCCACCTCACCGGGCCGCGGGGGCCGGGTGGTGGCGGAGACGGAGACGAACAGCTCCGGGTGCTGCCGCGCGAGGGCGGAGACCACGGTGCCCTTGCCGACCGCCGTCGGACCTGAGACGACGGTCAGGCGTGAGCTGGTCACGACGAGGCTGAGGACACGGTGCTCGACCGCGGGGCGAACTCGGAGATCAGGGCGGCGCTCTGGTGCTTGCCCAGGCCACGCAGCCGACGGTTGGGGGCGATGTCGAGCCGTTCCATCACCTTGGTCGCCCGGACGGTCCCGACGCGCGGCAGGGCCTTGAGGACGTCGACCACCTTCGCGTGGGCGACCACGTCGTCCTTCTCCGCCTGCGCGAGCACCTCGGCCAGGCTGCGCTCGCCGGTGCG
>JAOPXW010000182.1 GCA_025964935.1 Friedmanniella sp.
GCGGAACGGCGATCCGGGCCCCGTACGCCGGTCGCGTTGCGGAGCGCTACTACAACGCGGGCTACGGCAACCGTCTGATGATCGACCACGGCATGGTCGACGGGACCTACGTCACCACTGGCTACAATCACGCCATCCGCTACACGGTCAACGTGGGTCAGCACGTGAGCAAGGGCCAGGTGATCGGCTACGTCGGGACCACCGGCTTCTCCACCGGCTGCCACCTGCACCTGATGGTCTGGCTCAACGGCTCGGTCGTGAACCCGATGACCTGGTACTGACCTCCTGAGGGCCCGGGGGGCCGGTGCTGGGCTCGCGCCTAGCCCCGGCTGACCCGGCGGGGGAGGGCGAAGACCAGCAGCAGGGCGACGAGGCTGAAGGCGGCGCTGACCGCCATGGCGTTGGCGGCACTGGTGATGAACCCGGTGGCGACCGCTTCCGGCGTCCGACCGGTGATGGTGAGGGAGCCGAACAGGACGCTGCCGATGATGGCGATGCCGACGGCGCTCCCGATCCGCTGCATGGTGGACACGACCCCACTGGCCGCGCCGGCCTCGGACCGGTCCACCGTGGCCACGATGAACTGGGCGTTGGGTGCGATGAAGGCCCCGTTGCCGAGACCCGCGATCAGCAGCGGCGGCAGCAGGGCCCAGTGGCTGAGCTGGGTGGCGTCGCCGAAGCGCAGCAGCAGCCACAGCCAGATCAGACCGATGCTGACCAGGATGGTGCCCAGCACCAGGATGTTGCGCCCCAGCTTGGCGGTGAGGCGGTTGCTCTGGGAGGACGCCACGATGCTGCCCACGGCGAACGGGATCGAGACCACCCCGGACTCCAGCGCGGTGTGGCCCAGCCCCGTCTGCCACAGGATGGAGATCGTGAAGAAGATGCTGGTGAAAGCCGCGAAGTAGACCAGCGCCAGGATGACGCCGCCGGTGAAGGCCCGGTGCCGGAACAGCCGCGGCGGCACCAGCGGGCTGTGGCCGCGACGGGTGTAGCCGACCTCCCAGACCCCGAAGGCGACCAGAACCAGGGCCCCCAGCACCAGACAGACGTAGGTCCAGGCCGGCCAGCCCTTGTCCTGGCCCTCGATCAGGGGGACCAGCAGACCGACCAGCCCGGCCGACAGCAGCAGCAGCCCGACCCAGTCGACGCCGGCCCGCGCCGCAGGCGCGTCGGTGGCGGACCGGGCCGGCAGCAGCCGGGCCGCCGCGGCCAGCGTGACCAGCCCGATGGGCAGGTTGACCGCGAAGACGAGCCGCCAGCCGTTCTGGTCGCCGAAGGCCTGGATGATCAGCCCGCCGATGATCGGGCCCAGGGCGGAGGAGACGCCGATGACGGCTCCCATGATGGCGAAGGCCTTGCCGCGGAGCTGCGGCGGGAACAGCAGCTGGATGAACGCCGTCACCGCGGGGACGAAGATCCCGCCGGCCAGCCCCTGGACGATCCGTGCCGCGACGAGCTGCGTGTCGGACTGGGCCAGACCGCAGGCCAGGCTGGCCACGGTGAAGAGGGCGAGCCCGGTGAAGTAGACCCACTTGTGCCCGATCCGGTCCCCGACCCGGCCGGCGGGGATCAGGGCCAGGCCGAAGGCGAGGGCGTACCCGGAGATGATCCAGGACAGGGTGGACTCGGAGGCGGTGAGGCTCGTCCGGATGGTCGGCAGGGCGACGTTGACGATCGTGGTGTCGAGCAGGGCCATGAACATCCCGCCCAGCAGCACGATCAGGGCGCGCCAGGCCGCCTTCGGGACGGTGGCGGGTGGAGCGGAGGCGGCTCGCGGGGAGGTGACGGTCACGGTGTGTCTTTCGTGCGGGGCTCGACGGACGGATGCGGGAGGCGCGGCGTCGCACCTGGGAATACCGTACGGCCGGGGTCTGACAAATCCCGTTCCGTCGTTCTGCCCCGCCTTCGGACCGCCGCCCGGCTCGCTGGGGCGCAACGATCGTGCTCGAGATGCGCTTTCTGTCGGCCCTGCCTGTCACAGTGGGAGCAGATGCCGCTCCTGCGCGGGGGATTTGGCCCGGTGAGTGGGGAAAGATGGAGGACATGCCGAAGGAGAAGGGTCAGAAGCCAGTCGCACAGAACCGGAAGGCCCGTCACGACTACCACATCCACGACACGTACGAGGCCGGGATCGTCCTCAGCGGGACCGAGGTCAAGTCGCTGCGCGAGGGTCGGGCGAGCCTGACCGACGCGTTCGCGACCGTCGACGACGGCGAGGTCTGGCTGCGCTCTGCGCACATCCCGGAGTACAGCCACGGGACCTGGACCAACCACACGGCGCGACGGACCCGCAAGCTGCTCCTGAACCGCCGGGAGATCAGCCGGATCGAGCGGGACCTGGCCAACTCGGGCATGACGCTGATCCCGCTGTCCCTCTACTTCTCCGACGGCTACGCGAAGGTCGAGATCGCCCTGGCGACGGGCAAGCGGGAGTACGACAAGCGCCAGACCCTGGCGACCCGGGAGTCCAAGCGCGAAGCGGAACGGGCGCTGGCCGCCCGGAACCGGGGGGAGTGAGCAGCATGGGGACGACGTCGGCCCGGCCCGGCCCGAGCAGCCCGCGGGTCATCACGGTGCTCCGGCTGCTGGCGGCGGTCCTGCTGGGTGCGGCGGGCACCCTCGGCTTCGCCCTGTCCCGTCCCGCGCCGGCCTACGCGGCCGGCGAGGACCGGATCGACTCGTTCGCCATCGCCTACGAGGTCGCTCCCAGCGGCGTGCTGCACGTGACCGAGACCATCGACTGGCGCTTCGGCAGCAGCTCGGGCCGGCACGGCATCCAGCGCGACCTGGTGACCCGGGAGCCGGACCCGAACTCCGACAACGACTTCGTCTACGACGTCTCCCAGATCAGCGTGCGCACGACCGGCGGCGTCTCGGGCCAGGTGTCGACGTCGACCACCTCATCGGAGGGGGGTCGGTCCGAGACCCTCAACATCCGGATCGGCAGCCCCGACCGGACGATCTCGGCGCCCACCGCCCAGTACGTCCTCAGCTACGACGTGGCCGGGGCGATCCGCACCTTCAACGGCTACGACGAGCTGTTCTGGGACGGACCCGGCTTCGGCAACCCGTTGATCGCCTCGCTGAGCATCACCGCGACCGTGCCCGGAGGTGCGGAGGAGGTCAGCTGCTTCACCGGTCCGCCGCGCAGCACCACGCCGTGCACGAGCAAGGAGATCACGTCGGGGGGCAAGGCCACCTTCACCCAGAAGAACGTGGCCCGGGGGGACGGGGTCAGCTTCGGGGTCAAGATCGCCCCCGGGCTCGTCACCGACAACGCCCCGCACCTCCAGCCGAACGGGTCGAAGCTGACGTCGGCGCAGAAGGTCGGGGTGGGCGCGGTCGGAGCCGTCGGGTTGGCCGCCCTGGTCGGGTCGCCCCTGGTGGGGATGGCCTGGTGGCGGCGCCACGGCCGGGACCAGCGCTACGCGGGTCTCGCCCCGGGGACCACACCGCAGCCCGGCCAGCCGGCCACGGTGGTCATGAACGACCCGGACATACCCATCCCGGTGCAGTTCTCCCCGCCCAAGATCCCGGTCGCCGAGGCGGGACTGCTGGTGGACGGCCAGGTCGACACCCGCGAGACCGCCGCGACCATCATCGATCTCGCGGTCAAGGGTGCGCTGACCGTGCAGAGCACGGGTGAGCGTGACTTCCAGATCACCCTGGCCGACCCCGACCGCGCGACTGCTCCGCACGAGATGGTGCTGCTGACCAGCCTCTTCGACGGTCGTCCTCCCGGGGCCGTCAAGGACCTGGCCAAGCAGGGCAGCCTGACCGATGCCCACAACGCGATGCGGACCTCGGTGGTCAACCAGGTGACCTCGCGAGGCTGGTTCACCAAGGTCCCGTCGGGGGCCCGGACCGGCGGGGCGCTGTTCGGGGTGGTCGCCCTGATCGTGTTCGGGGCGTTCTCCCTCAGCCCGCTGCTGCTCCTGCTGTTGGTGCCCGTGCTGCCGGTGGTGGTGACCGCCGCCGTGATCCGGGCCAAGCTGCGACGCGGTCAGCGGACGCCACAGGGCCGGGCGGTGTGCGACCAGGTCGAGGGGTTCCGCACCTACCTGGCGACCGCCGAGGCCGACCAGCTCCGCTTCGAGGAGGGTGAGGACATCTTCTCCCGCTACCTCCCGTGGGCGATCGCCTTCGACCTCGCCGACCGGTGGGCCAAGCTGTGCGGCGAGCTGGTGGCGATGGGTCGGCTGCCGGACCGTACGCCGTCCTGGTACTACGGCAGCTACAACATGTCGGCCTTCAACGTGGGCTTCCTGACCAGCAGCCTGACCTCGGCGGCCACGCCCGCCCCCACGACCTCGGGCAGCGGCGGGACCGGCTTCGGCGGGGGCAGCTCGTTCGGCGGTGGGGGCTTCTCCGGCGGCGGTGGTGGTGGCGGGGGCAGCGGCAGCTGGTGAGCCGGGCTGACCCGTACAACCGGGTCGGGTCCGGTGGCCGCGGCTGAGCGGCCCCGGAGACGGCAGGACCGCCGCACCCGGGGGTACGGCGGTCCGTGCCTCGTGGGTAGAGAGGTCAGCGCACGTCGACGAGGTCGACTACGAAGATCAGGGTCTCACCCGGCTTGATGACGCCACCGGCGCCGCGGTCCCCGTACGCCAGGTGCGGCGGAATGACCAGGCGGCGGCGACCGCCGACCTTCATGCCGGCCACGCCCTGGTCCCAGCCGGCGATGACGCGGCCGCCGCCCAGGGGGAAGTCCAGCGGGGCGCCGCGGTTGTAGGACGCGTCGAACTCCTCCCCGGTGCTGTGCGCCACGCCCACGTAGTGCACGCGGACCTGGCTGCCCGGGGTCGCCTCGGCGCCGTCGCCGACGGTGAGGTCGGTGATCTCCAGGTCCTCGGGGGGCGGACCCTCAGGGAAGTCGATTTCTGGTTTGTCGGTCATGGCTCCAACCTAAAGGGCGGATCGGCGGGCTGGGGTGGGGCCCACGACGCGGACGCCGGGGCCGCTGAGGCCCGGGCTCGGGTCGGGTCGGGGTCGGATCGGGGGAGTGCCCGATGGTGCTACCGCCCCCGGAGGCGCACGCTTGCAGAATGACCACGGGCTACGAGCACCCCACACTGAAGATGTACGTCACCCCCGAGCAACGCGACCGGGCCGAGAACTGGCTCCAGGAGGCGTACGCCGACGGGCGGGTCGACCCCCAGGAGTTCGACTACCGCATGGGGCAGGTGCTGGGCGCTGTCACGCGCAAGGACCTCAACCAGGCCTTCTACGGGCTGGTCCCGGTGACCACCGGCTCCCAGGCTCTGGGCGTGCACCCCGCCTACCAGCCGCTGGTCCGCCCGGAACTGCGCCAGCAGGCCGGTCGGGGCGTGGCCGCAGCCGCCCACTTCTCGGTCTTCTTCGTCTGGCTGCTGGGCCCCAGTCTGGTGTACGCCGCGTCCAGCCC
>JAOPXW010000219.1 GCA_025964935.1 Friedmanniella sp.
AGCCCGTGGGCGGACCGGAGGGCGCCGGCCGTACGGTCGAGGGCCTGCCGGGCAGTGGGTAGGAAGCGGGAGAGGTAGACCGAGGCGTGCAGGTGGCCCGGGACCTCGTGCAGCTCGACCGGCACCCCGGCCGCCCGCAGCCGCTCCGCGTAGGCCACGCCGTCGTCGCGGAGCGGGTCGTACTCGCTGACCCGGATGTAGGCCGGCGGCAGCCCGCTCAGGTCCGGGGCCAGCAGCGGGGAGGCGTACGGCTCGCGGACCTGCTCGGGCCGGTCCAGGTAGAAGGCGTAGCCCTCCGCCAGCGCGGCCCGGGTCAGCCCGTAGCCCGTCCCGAGGCGGCGGGCCGACGGCTGGCTCAGGGTCAGGTCGCTGACCGGCGACTCGAGCAGCTGGAAGACCACCGGCGGCCCGCCCCGGTCCCGGGCCATCAGGGTGAGCACCGCGGCCAGGTTGCCGCCGACCGAGAAGCCGCCCACCGACAGCCGGGCGGCGTCGACCCCGAGCTCGGCGGCGTTCTCGGCCACCCAGACCAGGGCGGCGTACGCATCCTCGGGGGCGGTCGGGAAGGGGTGCTCCGGGGCCAGGCGGTAGTCGACGGACACCACGGTGACCCCGGTCGACGCGGCGTAGAAGCGGCACAGCGGGTCGTACTCGTCGACGCTCCCGAGCCAGAAGCACCCGCCGTGCAGGAACAGGTGGACGGGGCGACCACCGGCCCCGGGCGCGTCCGTCGCGTGGTAGACCCGGACGCGGATCTGCCCGCCCAGCACCTCGACCCGGCGGTCGGTGACCCGCACCGCCCCGCGGCCGCGTGCGGTGACCAGCCGCATCTGCAGCGGCCCCGCGGCCGACGCGGCCCGCCGCTGGCTGACCGGCTGCGCGGAGTCGTCCCGGGTTAGGCGGGCGTCGAGCGCCAGCAGGGCCCGCAGGGCCGGTCGCACCGTCATGGCTGGGACCCTACGCCGGTGGGGTCAGGGGCTGGTGACGACCAGGCTGTCGAAGGAGACCGTGACGGGGGCGTTGGTGGCCGAGCTGGAGAGGTAGGCCCCGAGGCCGACCGACCCGGAGGTCTGGATCCCGGCGGTCGCGTCGGTGACCGAGCGGAGCCAGGTGGTGGGCTCGGTCGTCCCGGCCTTCCAGACCCGCGACCGGACCGTCGTCGGGCTCGCCCCGGTGACCTGGGTGCGGACACTGAGCAGGTCCCCCGGTGCGTAGCTGAGACCGGTGGCGGTGGTCTCGCTCGAGATGACGACGTCGCTGCCGCCCGTGACGCTGCGGTCGAGCTCCAGCAGCACCGCGCCGGTGCTGGTGACCCGCGCCTTGGCGAAGTAGCCGCCGGCCGCGGTCTTGCGACCCACGAGCCGGGTGTGGACGCCGCTGCCGGCCGCCAGCTTGTCGACCTTGTAGGTGAGCACGGCGTCGGTACCGGCGGCCGAGACGCTCCCCAGGGTCGCGGTCGGGCCGCCCCCGGCGGCGAGCCGGACGCTGCCGAACCCGTTGGCCACGCTGAAGTCGCTGGTGGTGCCGGTGTTGGACCAGGCACCCCCGACGTCGGCGGTGCCGAACCCGCTGGTCACCGTCCGACCGAAGTCGTCCCGGGCCACCGGCGGAGCGACCACGGGGGCCTTCGGGCTGACCGTCTGCTTGGCCGTGGCGGTCGCTCCCCCGCCGTCGGTCACGGTGAGGGTGACGGGGTAGCTGCCGGCCGCGGCGTACGCGTGGGTCGGCTTCACCCCGGTGCCGCTGGTGCCGTCGCCGAAGTCCCAGGCGTAGCCGGCGACCGGGCCCTCGGGGTCGGTGGAGGTGCTGGCGTCGAAGGCGCAGCTGAGGTCGGTGCAGGTCGGCACGAACGCCGCGACCGGCGGCTCGTTGACCGGGGTGGTCGACCGGGTGACGGTGAACGCGTCGGTCAGGGTCCCGCCGGTCGACCGCAGGAAGGAGGCCTGCAGCGACGTCCCGGTCGCCGTCAGGTTCAGGGCCCCGTACGTCGGGTTGGCGTTCGCCCCGCTCCGGGTGGCGAAGAAGCTGGTCTCGGTGTCGGCCTGGTTGATGTCGTACAGACCCTGACCGCCGGTTCCGACCACCAGGGCGACGGTGCCGCGGCCCGCGACCAGCGAGTCGTCGGAGTCGACCACGCAGGACGCGGTGTAGGTGCCCGGCACGACCGCGGGGCAGCCCGTGCCCAGGGCCAGCTGCTTGGTCCGCTGGTAGGTGTGCTCGTGACCGCTCAGGATCAGGTCGACCCGCTTGCCCAGCAGCAGGTTGAAGATGTCGGCCCCCACCTCGCACTCGTACTGGCCGACGCTGAGGCAGGGCTTGTGCATCCCGACCACGACCCACGGGATCGAGGCGGCACGGGCCCCGTCGATCGCGGCCGAGGTCCACTGGTAGCGCGGCGAGCCCTTGTCGTAGTTCCAGACGCCGTCGGCGAACGGCAGCCCGGGCGAGATCATCACGTAGCGGACGAGGGGGCGGTCGGCGGGCACGTCCACGTAGTACTGCCGGCCGTAGCTGCCCACCACGCCCGGCAGCTGGTTGGGCAGGCAGGCGGAGAAGTCGTTGATGTTGCCGTTCTCGCCGTTGCTCTCGTGGTTGCCGCTGAGCAGCTCGAACGGGTAGCCGGCCCCCACCTTGGAGGTCACCAGGTCGCACCAGGCCTGCTCCTGGCCCCCGGTGGCGTAAGACAGATCACCGAGGGCGATGCTGAGGTCGCTGCCCGAGGCGTGCATCGTGTCCAGCACGGCTGAGGTCCGGTCGCTGGTGCCGAAGTCACCCGCCACCGTGAACTGCACCCGGTCCGCCTGCGGGGCGGCCGACGACTGCGTCGCCACCAGCACCAACAACAACGCCCCGAACCCGATCCGCCACAACCCCCGTCGCCCCATGGCCGAATGCTAGGGGTGCCGGAAGGCACGCGCAGGTGATGGGGAAAATCTCGTTCACCTTCCGACGAAACGGGGTGAGTGCGTCAGGGACCGGACGGCATCGACGACTGCCGCAGGACCAGGTCGCAGGGCAGCAGCACCAGCCCCGAGCCCAGCTCCCCGCCGTCGATGGCGTGCAGCAGCCGGTTGGCGGCCAGCTGCCCGAGCTTCTTCAGGTTGGGCTCGACGGTGGTGAGCTGCGGTCGGGAGGCCTCCACCATCACGTCCCAGTTGTCGAAGCCGACCAGGGAGACCTCCCCGGGGACGTCGACCCCCGCCTCGCGCAGCTCGTCGGCCACGCCTCGGGCGATCTGGTCACTGCCGCAGACGATGCCGTCGACCCGCTCCGCCGAGCCGAGCAGCAGGTGGGCGGCGCTGCGACCCCAGGACTCGCTCCACTCCCCGAGCAGGACCCGGGCGGGGGGCAGGCTGAGCCCCGCCGCGAGCAGGGTGCGCTCGGTGCCCTCCTGCCGTAGCCGGGTCGAGAGGTGCCGGGCCGGACCACTGACGTAGGCAATCCGTTTCCGTCCCACGGCCAGCAGATGGCTGGTCGCGAGCCCGGCCCCCTGGACGTCGTCGTAGACGATGGAGAGGTCGAGCGGGTCCTCGGACCGGCTCATGGCGTAGACCACGGGCACCGGCAGCGGGCCAAGGCTCGGCCGCGGGTCGGCCCGGCGTCCGGTGACGAAGATCCCGTCCACCCGCCGGCCCAGCAGCTCGGCCAGGTAGTGCCGCTCCCGAAGGGGGTCGCCCCGGCTGTCGCACAGCAGGGTCGAGACACTGCCCGCCCCGAGGCTGTCCTCGATCCCGTTCATCAGGGGCATGGTGAACCGACCGAAGCTGTCCGAGGTCAGCACCCCGACCGTGTACGTCCGACCCTCGATCAGTCCTTTGGCCAGCCGGTTCGCCCGGAAGCCGAGCTGCTCGGCGGCCACCTGCACCCGCTTGCGGGTCTCCTCCCGGAGCTGCCCCCGGCCGTTCAGGGCCTTGGAGACCGTGCCGGCCGAGACCCCGGCGAGCTGGGCGACGTCGTGCACGGTGGGAGCCGCAGCCAGGCGGGACACAGGACCTCCTCGGGATCAGGGAAGGCGGCCGCACGAGCACGGCGCCCGGGGCGCGCGCACCATCATCCTCGGCTGATCAACGCCAGTGGGCTCGACGCCCTTGACGACGGTGTGGAACGGGCATACGGTAACACCGGAAATCGATTTCCTGATTTTCCCGAACTGACCTTCGACCCGACTGACCGTCGACGGTGCAGCGGGAACGACGACGCCTTGGGAGGCCTGCACGACATGAGAAGCAGAATTGGGATTGCCGCCGTTCTGGCGAGCCTGGCCCTGATGGCGGGAGCCTGCGGCGGCGGTGACACGGGGACCTCCCCGGCCGCCAGTAGCGGACCGGCCAGCGGCACCATCACGGTCTGGGCCCGGGACTCGCAACAGGGGTTCATGAGTCAGCTGGTCGACCTGTACAACAAGAGCCACACCGTGCAGGCCAAGGTCACCATCATCCCGAACGCCAACTTCGTGCAGAAGCTCGGCACCGCGGCCGCCTCGGGCGCCGGGCCGGACGTCTCCTCCATCGACCTGGTCTACGCCCCCTACTTCGCCTCGGCCGGGGCCCTGGAGGACATCACCGACCTGGCCGACTCCTTGCCGTACAAGGACGCGCTGAGCCCGTCCCACCGCCGGCTGGCCACCTACGAGGGCAAGACCTACGCGCTGCCCTTCACCGCTGAGGCGTCGGCCATGTACTACAACAAGACGCTGTTCAAGAAGGCCGGGCTCGACCCCGCGAAGCCCCCGACGACGTACGCCGAGATCCGGGACGCGGCCAAGAAGATCCACGCCCTCGGCCCGGGCTACTACGGCTTCACCTTCGCCGGGGCCTGCGGCGGCTGCAACGTCTTCGAGCTCACCCCGCACGTGTGGGCCAGCGGCGGGGACGTGCTGTCCGAGGACGGCAAGACCGCGAGCCTGAGCTCGCCGCAGGTGACCGACGCCCTGCAGCTCTACCGGGACATGTGGACCGACGGGTCCATCCCCAGCGCGGCCAAGAACGACGCGGGCACCCAGCAGATCCCCCTGTTCACCAGCGGCAAGGTCGGGATGACCCCGCTGGGCGCCTTCGCGATCCCCACCATGGAGAAGGCCAAGGTCGACTTCGGGGTGACCCCGATCCCGGGCAAGGACGGGGGTGAGTCCTCCTTCGCCGGCGGCGACGTCATCTCGGTCATCTCCGGGACCAAGAACGAAGCCGGGGCGCAGGACTTCGTGAAGTGGGCCACCGACGAAGAGGCGCAGACCTTCCTGGCCAAGAACGGCAGCGTCCCGGTCCGCACCGACCTGGTGGGCAAGATCTACGACCCCCAGGGGGAGCCGTACAAGGTGTTCGGTCGGCTGATGGGGATCGGCAAGACCCCGTACAGCACGGTCGAGAACGGGGTCTTCAACGACAACAACGGACCCTGGGTCAAGATGATCCACGACTCCGTCTTCGGGCCGG
>JAOPXW010000263.1 GCA_025964935.1 Friedmanniella sp.
CCGCCATCCGGCTGACCCTGATGAAGACGGGGTGACCGGCGGTGGCGGCCCAGCGCAACGCGGCCGCGGTCTCGACCGGGTCGGCGGGGACCAGCACCGTGATGTTGTCCAGGGCCCGCAGCCAGGCCACGTCCTCGATGGAGTGGTGGGTCGGGCCGAGCTCCCCGTACGCCACCCCGGGGCTCATCCCGCAGAGGACGACGTGGTGGTCGGAGTAGGCGATGTCGGCCTTGATCTGCTCCATGGCCCGGGCGGTCAGGAAGCACGAGGCGGCGGAGACGAACGGCACCTTGCCCCCGCCGGCGAGCCCGGCGGCCACCCCGACCATGGTCTGCTCGGCGATCCCGACGTTGACCAGCCGGTCACCGAACTCGGCGGCGAAGGCGTTGAGCTTGCTGGAGCCGACGGAGTCGTTGACCACCCCGACCACCCGCGGGTCGGTCCGGGCCAGGTCGGCCAGGGTCGCGACGTAGGCGTCGCGGCAGTCGAACCGCGGCTGGTCGGCCAGCGAGGTGGCGGTGCTCTCCACGAGGGCGGTCATGAGGTCTCCTTGGTGCCGGCCGGCCGGTCGGCCCCCAGCTCGGTGAGGGCCTGCTCGAGCTGAGCGGCCGAGGGCACCTTGTGGTGCCAGGCGACGTTGTCGCTCATGAACGAGATCGGGTGGCCCTTGTGGGTGTGGGCGATGACGAAGGTGGGCCGACCGGGGACGACCGGCGGGGCCGAGAGCACCGCCACGAGGGCGGCGTGGTCGTGCCCGTCCACCTCGGTGACGCCGAGCCCGAAGGCGGCCGCCTTGGCGGCCAGGTCGCCCAGGTCGTTGGTGTCCTCGGTGGTCGCACCCTGCTGCAGGTGGTTGCGGTCCACGATCACGGTCAGGTTCTCCAGCCCCTGGTGGGCCGCGGTCATCATGGCCTCCCAGTTGCTGCCCTCCTGCAGCTCGCCGTCCCCGACGAGCACGAACGTACGCCGCGGCGACCCGTCGAGCCGGGCGGCGAGCGCGTGCCCGACCGCGACCGGCAGGCCGTGACCCAGCGGTCCGGTGTTGGCCTCCACCCCGGACACCTTGCGGCGGTTCGGGTGCCCGTTGAGGGCCGAGAGCGGCTTGAGGAAGGTGGCCAGGTCGGCCACCGGGAGGAAGCCGAAGGCGGCCAGGGTGGTGTAGAGCGCCCCGGCGACGTGACCCTTGCTGAGGAAGAACCGGTCGCGCTCGGGGTCGTCGACCGTCTCGGGGGTGATCCGCAGGACGGCGCCGTACAGGGTGGCCAGCACGTCGATGGCGGAGAAGTCACCACCGATGTGGCCCGCGCCGGCGTGGTGCACGACGGTCACGTCCTGGATTCGGATCTGCCGCGCGGCCTCGGCCACGTGCGCGGCCACCTCGGCGGGGCTGGCCTCCGGGCCGAGGCGGCCCGCGACCGGCATGGTGGCGTGCTCGGGAGCGAGCGCGGTCACGCGTCCTCCCCCAGCATCGAGCTGAGCAGCACCTTCTGGACCAGCCGCTGCGCGGCCAGTGCGTCGTGGTCGGCCTGGGCCCGGGCGAGCGCCTCCTCGTCGAGCGCGTCCAGGGCGCGGTGGATCGCCTTCAGGAACGTGATGGCCTGCTTGGCGGCCTGCACCGAGTCCTCGCGGAACGGGAACTGGTCGAGCTGCCAGACACCCTCCCAGCCGTTGCGGCGCAGGGTGTGGAAGAACTCGAAGGTCTCGACCAGGTGGACCGAGCCGACGACCATGTCGTCGTCCCAGCCGCGGAAGTTGTCGTTGACGTCGATGGCGAACAGCTTGCCCGCGTCGATGCACAACTGGGCCGCGTCGGCGGGGGTCTCCAGCCCGTACAGGGAGTGCCCGAAGTCGAGCAGCACCCCGAGGTTGTCGCACCCGGTCTGCTGGATGGCCAGCAGGGTGCGCGCCGCGTTCGGGAAGATGATCTTGTTGCGTGGCTCGCGCGGCTTGTACTCGATCACGAACTTGATCTCCGGGTGCGCGCTGCAGAGCTCCCGCAGCGCGTCGACCGCGTGGGTCCAGACGTCGTGGTAGTTGACCTGGAACGGGTAGTCCCAGCCGTCCTGGCCGAACCAGAGCTTGACGTAGTCGCAGCCCAGCTCCAGGGCCAGCTCGGTCGCCTCGTGCAGCAGGGCGATGGCCTGGGCCCGGACCGCCGGGTTGGGGTTGGTGATCGAGCCCTTGATGTAGTCCTTGTTGTAGATCTCGGGGGTGATGGCCACCGCCCGCAGGTTGTTGCGGGCGAGCGCCGCCCTGACGTCGTCGAGGGTGCCGTGGAAGCCGGCGAACGGCCAGTTCAGGTCGACCACGGACAGGTCGCCCACGGCGCCCGCCTTGTCGATCTGCTCCAGCAGGCCCACGGGCTCGCCGTAGCCCTCGGTGGCGTAACGGTCCACGTAGGTGGCGAAGTGCCAGATGCCGGCACCGAAGACTGGCAGGTCACTCATGTCGAACCCCTCTCGGGTGGTGCGGTGGGTGGTCCGCCCGAGCGGCCCTCGCGGGCCGGGCTCACAGCGTCCGGGCCGACCCGACGGGCCGACTTGAATATCTATTCGATGTTGCATAATGTATCACTCAGCGGTCGGAGCACCAAGCCCGGGCGCACCTGAACCAAGGAACCGAGGAGGCCTGCCGATGGCGTACGCCACACGTCCGGTGGTGCTCGCAGTCGACCAGGGCACGACCAACACCAAGGCCGTGCTGGTGGCGGCCGACGGCACCGTGCTGACCACCCGCGCGGCTCCGGTCGGCCTGTCCCACCCCCGCCCCGGCTGGGTCGAGCAGGACGGCGACCAGCTCTGGTCCAGCGTCGAGCAGGCCGTCGCCGGGGCCCTCGCGGCGGCCGGCCCGGTCCAGGTCGTGGGGCTCGCCCTGTCCACCCAGCGGGAGTCGGTGCTGGCCTGGAGCCGGCGTACGGGTCGGCCGCTCGGGCCCGTGCTGGGCTGGCAGGACCAGCGGACCGACGACCAGTGGGCGTCCCGGGTCGAGGAGACCACCCCCCTGGTCCGGCCGCGGACCGGGCTCCAGGTCGACGCGATGTTCTCGGCCCCGAAGATGGACTGGCTGCTGCAGAGCCTGGGCGCGCACCCGCCCGACGACATCTGCCTGGGCACCATCGACTCGTGGCTGGTCTGGTGCCTGACCGGCGGCGCCGAGCACCTGAGCGAGGCGGGGAACGCTGCGCGCACCCTGCTCTTCGACATCCGGGAGCTGGTCTGGTCGCCCCCGCTGCTCGACCTCTTCGGGGTCCCGGCCGCCAGCCTGCCCGCGGTCCGCGCCTCCGACGCCGGCTTCGGCTCGACCCGCGGCCTGGCCGGGGTGCCCGACGGCACCCCGATCCTGGCCGTGCTGGCCGACTCGCACGCGGCCCTGCTCGGACAGGGCTGCACCGAGCCGGGCAGCGGCAAGGCCACGTACGGCACCGGCACCTCGGTGATGACCCCCGACACCGCCTACGTCGACCGCGACTCCCCCGTGGCCACGACGTTGGCGTGGGTGCGGAGCAGCCCGAGTTCTGAATCGGTGCGGAGCAGCCCGAGTTGTGAATCGGTGCGGAGCAGCCCGGGTTGTGAATCGGTGCGGAGCAGCCCGGGCGAGGACTCCCGGATCGGCACCCCGACGTACGCCCGCGAGGGCAACATCGTGTCCTCGGGCTCGGCCCTGGCCTGGACCGCGGCGCTGTTGGGCCTGCCCGGCTCGGCGGAGCTGGTCACCCTGGCGGCGAGCGTGCCGGACCGCGGCGGCGTGACCCTGGTGCCCGCGTTCTCGGGGCTCGCGGCCCCGCACTGGAACCGCCGGATGCAGGCGAGCCTGTCCGGGCTGACCGGCGGCAGCGGACCGGCCCAGGTCGCCCGGGCCGCCGTGGACGCGGTGGCCCAGCAGGTGTGCGACGTGGTCGAGGTCGTGGACGGTGACGGCACCCCCCTGACGGTGCTCCGCGCCGACGGTGGCGCCACGGCGGCCCCGCTGCTGATGCAGACCCAGGCCGACCTGCTGGGCCGACCCGTGGAGGTCGCCGAGGTGGCCGAGGTCTCCGCGGTCGGGGCGGCGGCGCTGGCCTGGTCGGTGTTGGGCACGGCCCCGACCTGGGTCGCCGACCGGGGCCCGGGCCGGACCTACGAGCCCCGCGTGAGCGAGGACGAGCGGGCCGCGCGACGCGCCGCCTGGCGGCAGGAGGTGCGGTGGTCCTCGACCCGTCCTGCCGCACGATAGAAAGGCACGGCCAGCACCTCGGCGAAAGGGCCCACCCACCATGGCCACACCACCCAGCAGCGCCAGCCGTCTCACCCCCGACGGGCAGATCCGCCTGATGACCAAGGTGGCCCACCTCTACCACGAGCGCGGGATCCGGCAGGCCGACATCGCCGCGACCCTGCACATCTCACAGGCCCGGGTCTCACGCCTGCTCAAGCGGGCCGTCGAGGTCGGCATCGTCCGGACCACCGTGGTCGTGTCCAGCGGGGTCCACACCGACCTGGAGGAGCGGCTCGAACGGCGCTTCGGCCTGCTCGAGGCCGTGGTCGCCGACGTGGAGGGTGACGACGAGCAGGTCCGCGCGGCCATCGGCTCGGCCGGTGCCAGCTATCTCGAGGCCACCCTGACCGGCGGCGAGCGGGTCGGCATCTCGTCCTGGAGCGCCACCCTGCTGAGTGTCGTCGACCGGCTCCGCCCGCTGCGAAGCGCGGGCGCCGACACCGTCGTCCAGCTGGTCGGTGGGGTCGGCGTGGCGGCGGTGCAGGCGCAGGCCAACCGCCTGCTGGTCGAGCTGGCCGGGCGGGTCGGGGCCAGCCCCACCTTCGTCGCCGCACCCGGTCTGGTCGGTGACGCCCACGTACGCCGCAGCCTGCTGGAGGACCCGGCCATGGAGGCGGTGTCGGCGGACTGGCGCACCCTGACCCTGGCCCTGGTCGGGGTCGGCAGCCTGCAGCCCTCGGAGCTGCTGCGGCGCAGCGGCAACGCGATGGCTCCCGCCGACCAGCAGACGCTGCTGGCCGCCGGGGCCGTCGGCGACATCTGCCAGCGGTTCTTCGACCACGACGGCACCCTGGTCACCGGGGAGCTGGACGGCCGGGTCGTGGGCATCGACCCCGAGTCGTTCCGCGCCATCCCCCGGCGGATCGCGTTCGCCGGCGGCACGGGCAAGCACGCCGCCATCGCGGCCGCGCTGACCGGCGGCTGGGTCAACGTGGTCGTCACCGACGTGGGCACCGCCCGTGCCCTGCTCGCGACACCGGAGGACGCATGAGCACCCCGACCCCGACCGTGCTGACCACCGGGACGGCCACCGCCCCCGGCGCCGGCCCGACCGCGCCGCCCGCGTACGTCGGGGTCGACTGGGGCGGCACCAAGATCGAGGCCGTCGCGCTGGCCCCCGACGGGGTCACCCTGGCCCGGATCCGGCAGGACACCCCCCGCTCGGACTACGCCGGGTGCCTGCGCATCGTCGCCGACCTGGTGACCCGGGTGGAGGAGGCCGCGGGGGTCCGCGGCACCGTCGGGATCGGCATCCCCGGGTCGGTCGACCCCCGGACCGGGGTGGCCAAGGGAGCCAGCTCGACCTGGCTGAACGGGCGCCACGTGGCCCGGGACCTCCGGGAGGTGCTGGGACGGGACCTGCGGCTGTCCAACGACGCCGACTGCTTCGCGGTGTCGGAGGCCGTCGACGGCGCCGGGGTCGGTCACCACGTCGTCTTCGCCGTCATCCTGGGCTCCGGCGCCGGGGCCGGGATCGCCACCGGCGGCCGGGCCCACCACGGTCCCAACCACAGCGGGGGCGAGTGGGGCCACAACCCGCTGCCCCGGCCCGACGTCACCGAGATCCCCGGCCCGCCCTGCTACTGCGGTCGACACGGCTGCCTGGAGCGGTGGGTGTCGGGCTGGGCCTTCGCCCGTGACTACGCCCAGCACGCCGCGGTCGACCTCGCCCACCCGGTGGCCCTCACCTCGGCCGAGATCATCACCGCCATGCGCTCGGGCGACCGGCTGGCCCGCCTGGTCTGGGGCCGCTACGTCGACCGGGTGGCCCGCGGTCTCTCCCTGGTGGTCAACGCCCTGGACCCCGACATCCTCGTGATGGGCGGCGGCATGTCCAACGTCGACGAGCTCTACACCGACCTGCCGGCCCGGCTGGCCGACGAGACCTTCTCGCCCTGCTTCTACACCCCGATCGCGCGCGCCGCTCACGGCGACTCCTCCGGCGTACGCGGCGCCGCCTGGCTCTGGAAAGAGTGACCCGCATGGACCAACCCGACCTCGAGCGCTTCGCCTTCGGCCGGCAGCTCATCTCCGACGCCGGCACGCTGGCCCTGGACTACTTCGACCGGGTGTCCAGCCTGACCGTGACCAGCAAGGGCCCGCAGGACATGGTGTCCGAGGCCGACCTGGCCGTGGAGCAGCTGATCCGGACCCGGCTGGCCGAGGCCTACCCCGAGGACGCCTTCCTCGGCGAGGAGTCCGGCTTCTCCGAGGTCCCCGACAGCACCGGCATCTGGGTGGTCGACCCGATCGACGGCACCCAGCCCTTCGTCAGCGGGCTCCGGACCTGGTGCATCTCCGTCGCCTACGTCCGCGACGGGGCCGTGGTCTTCGGGCTGGTCAACAACGCCGCGGCGGGCGAGCTGTTCGCCGGCGGGGTGGGCGTGCCCGCCACCCTGAACGACCGGCCCATCGCCGGCCACCCCGGGAAGACCCTGGGTGACGGGCTGACCTTCCTGGGCTGCTCGGCGCGGATGAAGGCCGAGCAGATCGTGCCCGTCCTGGACCGGCTGATGCGCGCGGGCGGGATGTACGTCCGCAACGGGTCCGGCGCCCTCGGCCTGTGCGACGTGGCCTGCGGCCGGCTGATCGGCTACGTCGAGCCGCACATCAACTCGTGGGACTGCCTGGGGGCGATCGGGGTGCTCAACGCAGCCGACATCCCGGTCAGCGACTTCCTGGCCGGCGACGGGCTGCACCACGGCAACCGGATCGTGGCCGGGCCCAGGGCCGTGTACGCCGCCCTGGACGCCGTGCTCGGCTGAGCCGGGCTCAGACGACCTCGTGCAGCCAGCGCAC
>JAOPXW010000274.1 GCA_025964935.1 Friedmanniella sp.
GTCCATCGACCGGCTGCCGAAGTACCCAGAGAACCCGGACCCCTACTACTCACTTGCGAAGGGAAACCCGAACGACCCTGGCTCGGTCGCCTACTCCACCTGGCAGTTCTCTCAGATCAGGGAGTGGGGAAGACCGGGAGGGGAATTTGAAGTCCGCCTGGGTCAGCAGTGGATCGTGTCCTTCTACGCGCAGTGGGACGAGATCTTCCGGCCCCGCCTGGCCGCTGTCCGCGGCGTCCCAGTCCCAGAGATCAAGGTGCCACTTCTGGGCGACCTGCGCCGGCTGCGGCATGACATCGTTCATAACAAGGGCGTGGCCTCACCTCAGTGGACCGGCAAGTGCGCAGTGCTTACCAAGTGGTTCTCGGCGGAGGAGCGCATCGTCCTCCGAGGATCGCACTACGCGAACTTTTACCTCGCCGTTCCGTGGACAACGCTGCGGGGGCAGTAGGTCCAAGGTGGGGAGGGGGCCCCTTCTGGTCGGTTGTTCACCACCGGGACGCAAAGCAGGTCGGCGCGCGTACGGGATAGAAGGTTTAGGGCTGAGGTACTTGCAAGATCAACTTCTCGGCCACCCTCGACGCCCCCTAACCCGCTACGGACTGACTACGGGGGCGGGCCGGCCGTCAATGAGGACGCCCCCGCCCCAGAGGCCCCAGGCGCGCGTCTGCACGCCGTACCGGCCACACTCGTCGGCCACCGGGCAGCGGGAGCACCACCGGGCGCTCAGAGGCCCGCCTGCGGTCTGGTCGGTGGCCTCGGTGAACGCCTCGACGTCCTGGCCGGCGCACGCGGCGTCCCGCTGCCACTCGCTGACCGGGGGCAGCGCTGGCATGCGGACGGCCCTCTCGGGCCAGCGGGTCGGCCAGCGCTGGCCGTCGTCGTACTTGCTCGGTTTCGCCATGCCGGGTGTCTCCAGGTGGTAAGCGAGTGGGATGCCGCCCCGCTGCACTGACTGGAGCGCAGCGGGGCGGCCGTGCACCGCGGGTCGGGGCTCGTGGCCGGCCGGCCCACGGCAACTCAGTGGGCCCAAGCCCGACCGACCGACGGCCGGCCGCTACCCAGGACCGGCGGCGCACTCGGCGCCTCCAGCTCCTCTGGGGTCGGAAACATCTGGCCCCAGTCGTCCCTCGTGAAGGCGGTGACCCTGAAGCCCTCCTCGGCCTCGATCGCGGCGAGGTATTGGACGGTGTTGTTCGACTCGTTCATCGCGCGCCGGACGTGGACCGGCGGGTCGACCCGTTCATCGGGCGCCGCGATCCATGACGCCGTGACAATCGGGTCGTCGGAGCTGGTCAGCGCCACCGCGCCGGACAGGTCAGCGCCGGCCAGTGCCTGCCGTGCCGCCTGCGTGACGTAGGCGGTGTTTCGGATGACTCGTGGCTCGTCCCGGTGCCGCTCCAGCTCGACGGCGGCGTCGACAGCAGCCCGCCAGGTGGCGACCGCGGAGGCGGCAGCGGCGACCGCCCCGCGGGCCCGCTCCTGCAACTCGGGCAGCCGGTCAGTGATCGAACGCTGCCACTCGGGCAGCGCCTCCTCCGCGGCAGCGAGGTAGTCGGCGTGCGCCTGTCGGAGCTGCCCCGTCACCGCGGCCCAGCGGGAACGGCGGGTGAGCTCCTCACTTGCCCAGTCGACCGACTCAGCGGCGGCCGGCGCCTGTCCGGCGTCCAGCGCCGTCCGGGCCGCCGCGGTCGCCTTCTGCTCCTCGCTGCGGCGGTCGGCGTCGAGCTGCTGAACGTCGCCGTGAGCGCGGCGGACGGCGCTGGCCAGCTCCAGCACCCGCCCCCAGGCCGCCCCCACCTCGGGCGGGGTGGCGAGCCGGTGCCAGTCCGGCCGCGAGGTCAACCGGCCCAGCTGGTCGGCTCGCAGGCCAGCCTCCGCGCGGAACGGCTGGCGCTGCGGCTGGCGCTGGCGCGGCTCGGCAGCGTCGCCGTCGATGCCCAGCTCTCGGCGGAACGCTGCCTCCCGCGCAGTGTCGGCCTGGAAGTCGGCGGGCTCGCCGGCGTTGGTGAGTCGCGGGGTGGGGATGTTCTCGGTCATCTCGTCTGTCTCCTTCGGCTGGCCACCCCCGGTGGGGGCGGTCGAGTTGGCGTGCTGGCTGGCTGCTCCAACTCCATTCATGCGGGCCCCCTCCCTAGAGGTCGGGGGCGCCTGCATGAAGATGGAGAGGGGCGCATGCATGAAGTGCATGAAGTGCATGAAGTGCGGTCTGAGCTGCGGTTTCCTCCATGCACGCTTCATGCAAGGGGTGCGGAAACTTCATGCAGCACTTCATGCAGGGCTCATCAGGCCATCGGCGGCTCACCGCCCCCCGGCGGGCTGGCCGGCAGCTCGTATCGGGCTCCCCGTCCGGCCGGTCCGACGCGGACGACCTGGCCGGCCTTGACCAGCGCGGCCAGTGCTCGGGAGATGGCCGGCTGCGGTGTGTTCTCGGCCTGCCTGACGATGTCGGACTGTGTGGCCGGACCCAGGGGGCCCAGGGCTCGCAAGGCGCCGATGACCTTGTTCTCCGGGTCACTGGACGACCACGCCACGGCCTGTAGTGGGTCGGGCTGGTCAGCGAGGACGAGGGAGTCGAGCACCTTCGTCGGGTGGAACGTCAGCTCGACGCCGCTCTCGCCGTCCTTCTGCTTGGTCACCTTCAGGCGCGAGGTCCGG
>JAOPXW010000289.1 GCA_025964935.1 Friedmanniella sp.
GGCGCCTGCACACCAAGACGGGGCTGATGGACGAGCTGGGCAAGGTCAAGCGGGTGGTGGAGCGTCAGGCCCCGGTGACCGAGGTGCTGCTGGTGCTGGACGCCACCACCGGTCAGAACGGGCTCACCCAGGCCCGGATCTTCCGCGAGGTGGTCGACGTGACCGGGATCGTGCTGACCAAGCTGGACGGCTCGGCCAAGGGCGGGATCGTGGTGCAGGTCCAGCGCGAGCTCGGCGTACCGGTCAAGCTGGTCGGTCTGGGTGAGGGCGTCGACGACCTGGCCCCGTTCGATGCCGAGGTGTTCGTCGACGCCCTCCTCACTCCCTGACCGGGGTCAGGCCGCGGCGGCCGTGACCGTCACGGGGTGGCGTAGCTGTCGCCCTCAGGTCTTCCCGGGCTATCCGCTGGAGGAGATCGGTTCGGTGAGCGTACGACCGAGGAACACCGCCCCCCGCATCGCGGCGTAGAACCCGAACGGGGCCACGTCGCGATAGCCGCAGGCGCGGTAGAAGCGGACGGCGTCGGCCTGCGGCTCGCCCGTGGTGAGGACGAGCGCGTCGATGCCGGCCGCCGCGGCGCTGGCCTCGATCTCGGCCAGCAGCCGGCGGGCGTAGCCGCGTCGGCGACCGGCCTCGGCCACGTACATCCGGCGGACCTCGGCGACCCGGCGGCCGGCCGGCAGGGGCGCGTCGAGGAGGCGCCAGCCGGCCATGGCGACCGGCACCCCGGCGAGGTAGCCGAGCCAGAAGCGACCCCCGGGCGGCCGGAGCTCGGTGGGGTCCAGCGGGGAGTCGTCAGATCCGCCGTACAGACCGACGTAGTAGGCCTGGACCGCCGCGGTCAGGGCCACCGCGTCGGGGTCGGCGTAGTCCGCCGGCCGGACGACCAGGTCCTCCGCCGGTGGTGGACCTGCCCGGTCCGGGCGGGGGGAGGGTCGGTCGAGGGGCTGCACCACGACGTCACCGTACGGCGGCGGGACCCCCCGCCCGGCAGGCGGCCCGCGCTGACGTCGCTCCGGCGGGCCCGGGTTGAGTAGGCTGGCCCGGCACGACCAGTACCGACCGTGACCGGACGACCCCGCCCGAGGACCACGGCATCGTGCTGAACCGCCCGCTGCGCCAAAGGACCTGACGTGTTCGACACCCTGCAAGACCGCCTGGCCGCCACGTTCAAGAACCTCCGCGGCAAGACCCGGCTCTCCGACGCCGACATCGACGCGACCGCCCGCGAGATCCGGATTGCGCTGCTCGAGGCCGACGTCAACCTCGCCGTGGTCAAGGAGTTCGTGACCGCGGTCAAGGACCGCGCCCGAGGTGCGGAGCTGTCGGGGGCCCTCAACCCCGGCCAGCAGATCATCAAGATCGTCAACGACGAGCTCACCACCATCCTGGGCGGGGAGACGCGGTCGCTGCGCTTCGCCAAGCGGCCGCCGACCGTGCTCATGCTGGCGGGTCTGCAGGGCGCCGGGAAGACGACCCTGGCCGGCAAGCTGGCCCTGTGGCTGAAGAACCAGGGCCACTCACCGCTGCTGGTGGCGGCTGACCTGCAGCGCCCGAACGCGGTGAATCAGCTGCAGGTGGTCGGCCAGCGTGCCGGGGTGCACGTGTACGCCCCCGAGCCCGGCAACGGGGTGGGGGACCCGGTCGCGGTCGCCCGGGCCTCGATGGCCGAGGCCGAGCGGCTGCTCTACGACGTGGTCATCGTCGACACCGCCGGTCGGCTGGGGGTGGACGCCGACCTGATGCAGCAGGCCGCCGACATCCGCGACGCGGTCAACCCCGACGAGGTGCTGTTCGTCGTCGACGCGATGATCGGGCAGGACGCGGTCAACACGGCCAACGCCTTCGCCGAGGGGGTCGGCTTCGACGGCGTCGTGCTGACCAAGCTCGACGGTGACGCGCGCGGTGGCGCCGCGCTGTCCATCGCCCGGGTCACCGGCAGCCCGATCATGTTCGCCTCGAACGGCGAGAAGCTCACCGACTTCGACGTCTTCCACCCCGACCGGATGGCCAGCCGCATCCTCGGGATGGGCGACATGATGACCCTGATCGAGCAGGCGGAGAAGACCTTCGACGCCGAGCAGTCGGCCAAGGCCGCCGCCAAGATCGCCAGCAAGGGCGGCGGTGAGTTCGGGCTGGCCGACTTCCTGCAGCAGATGCAGATGGTCCGCAAGATGGGTCCGCTGTCCAAGATCTTCGGGATGCTGCCCGGGATGGGCGAGATCAAGGACCAGATCAACAACATCGACGAGCGGGACGTCGACCGGATCGAGGCCATCATCCACTCGATGACGCCGAAGGAGCGGGACAACCCCAAGATCATCGACGGCTCCCGTCGGGCCCGGATCGCCAAGGGCGCCGGGGTCGAGGTGTCGGAGGTCAACGGCCTGGTCACGCGGTTCTTCGAGGCCCGGAAGATGATGAGCTCGCTCGCCTCCGGCAAGGGCATGCCCGGGATGCCGGGGATGCCCGGGATGGGCGCCGCCGCCCGGAAGCAGCCGGCGAAGCAGCTGGCCAAGAAGAAGGGCGGGCGCAAGGTCTCGGGCAACCCGGCCAAGCGCAACGCGCCGCAGCCGGTGGCCTCCGCCGCCGACGCCGCCTCGGCCTTCGGGGCCGGGCCGGCGATGGACGCCAAGGCGATGGAGGCGGCTCTGGCCGACTTCCAGCTGCCGCCGGAGCTGCGCAACCGGCTCGGCAAGTAGGTCCTTGGGTGCCGGAGCCGCTGCACCTGCGGGGGGTGGTGCTGCCCTCGGGTGAGCACCGGGACCTGTGGGTGCACGACGGCGTGCTGCGCGCTGAGCCGGTCCGGGACGCCCGTACGGTCTGCACGACCGGGTGGCTGATGCCCGGGCTGGTCGACGCGCACTGCCACGTCGGGCTCGAGCTGACCGGGGCGGTGCCGGCCGAGGTGGCCGAGCGGCACGCGCTCGCCGACCGGTCCGCAGGTGCGCTGCTGCTGCGCGACGCGGGCAGCCCGGCCGACACCCGCTGGATGGACGACCGGGACGACCTGCCCCACCTGATCCGCGCCGGCCGGCACATCGCCCGGCCCAAGCGCTACCTGCGCAACTACGCCGACGAGGTCGAGCCGGCCGAGCTGGTGGCCGCCGTCGAGCGCCAGGCCGTCCGCGGCGACGGCTGGGTCAAGCTGGTGGGGGACTGGATCGACCGCGAGTCCGGGGACCTGTCCCCGCTCTGGCCGACCGACGTCGCCGCGGCCGCGATCGCCCGCGCCCACGAGCTCGGCTGCCGGGTCACCGCGCACGTCTTCGGCGAGCAGGCGCTGACCGAGCTGGTGTCGGCGGGGATCGACGGGATCGAGCACGGCACCGGTCTGACCGAGGCGTCCACCGCCCTGATGGCGGAGCGACAGGTCGCCCTGGTGCCGACCATGGTGCAGCTGGAGAACTTCGAGTCCATCGCCGCCTCGGCCGAGGCGAAATTCCCGACCTACGCTCGACACATGCGCGCTCTCTACGCCACCCGTCGGGACCGGTTCGCCGCCGCCCACGACGCCGGTGTGCCGATCTACGCCGGCACCGACGCCGGTGGCTACCTGCCGCACGGCCTGGTCGGTCGCGAGATGGCCGCGCTGGCCACCTTCACCTCGGCCGAGTACGCCCTCGGGGCCGGCTCGTGGGCCGCCCGCCGGTGGCTGGGCCGGCCGGACACCCTCGAGGAGGGCGCGCCCGCGGACCTGGTCGTCTTCGACCGGGATCCCCGGCTGGACCTCGGCGTCCTCCGCTCGCCCCGGCACGTCATCCTGCGCGGGGCCCTGGTTGCCTAGCCGGCGCCCCGCCCGCGTCGCCGTCCTGGGCGCGCTGGCGGCGCTGGTGCTGCCCGGTCTGGCCGTGGTCGGGGTGGCGTCACCGCTGGCCCCCACCGCGGCCCGCGCCGCGGCGCCGGTGACCGAGACCCCCGTCCGGGTGGCCGGCACGCCCGAGCCGGACGGCCGGCCGGTCGACCTCGACGTGTCGCTGTTCACCACCAGCCCGGCCACGGCCCAGCCGGCCGTCGTGCTGGCCCACGGCTTCGGCGGCACCAAGGCCGACAGCGCGCAGACCGGGCGATCGCTGGCCCGCAGCGGCTACACGGTGATCACCTACACCGCCCGCGGGTTCGGGACCTCCGGCGGTCGGATCCATCTGAACGACCCGGCGTT
>JAOPXW010000361.1 GCA_025964935.1 Friedmanniella sp.
CCGCGGCGAGGTCGCCGCGCAGCCCGGGGTCGTCGGCGAGCCGGGTGACCGCGGCCGCCGCCGCCGGCACGTCGTCGAGCTCCACCAGCAGGGCCGCGCCCCCGACCAGCTCGGCGATACCACCCACCCGGGTGCTGACCAGCGGCCGACCGGCCAGCAGCGCCTCCTGCGCGACCAGGGCGCGGGCCTCCCAGGTGGAGCTCAGCAGCACCAGGTCGGCCGCCTCGAGCAGGTCGGCCACGTCGGTCCGGGCCCCCAGCAGCCGCACCCGGGAACGCTGGGCGGCCACCTGGCCGGTGAGCTCGGTCCGGAGCGGGCCGTCCCCGGCGACGAGGAAGACCAGGTCCGGGCGGTCGCGCAGCGCCGCGGCGACGTCGGCCACCATCCGCAGGTTCTTCTGCGGGGCCAGCCGACCGACCGTCAGCACCACGACGTCCTCGGGGGCAAGGCCCAGAGCGCTCCGGAGCTCGGCCCGGTCGGCGCTCGGTGCGGGCAGCGCCGGGGCGGCGACCGGGGACAGCTGGGCCCTCCGGGCACCCAGGACCCGGGCCTGCGCGACGAGGTCGCTGCTGGCGCCCAGTGTGAGGTCGGCGGAGCGGGCCAGCCGGGCCTGCAGCAGCCGGGCGGCCGCGTCCGCCGTCCCGTGGCCCAGCAGGGCGTTGTGCCAGGTGACGACCAGCGGGGTCCGGTGCGCCCGGGCGAAGGGCCAGGCCAGCCCGCCGGCCTTGTAGCCGTGCGCGTGCACCACGTCCGCGCCGGCGGTCTGCCGAAGGTCGCGCAGCCGGTGCACCTCCAGCCCCAGCGCCGCGAAGCCCTGGGCCCGGGCCGTCGACTCCGGGCAGAAGACCCGCACCTGGTGGCCCCGCTCACGCATCCGCACCGCGACGCTGGCCACATGCCGGCCGATCCCGCCGGTGCTGGCCGTGAGGACGAGGGCGACCTTCACGACGCCATCCCGACCGGACCCGTCGCGGCCGGGTGCGGCTCAGCGGGGGGGATGTCAGCGGGGGGCGTTTCAGCGGGGCGGGGGCTCGGCACGGGCACTCCTCGTCGACGGTACGGGGCGGCTGCGCAGGGCCAGCACCTGGCGGAGCAGCGCCGGCCGGACCAGCCGCAGGACCCCGGCGAAGATCACCGTACACAGCACGGCGACGGACAGCGCACCGAGCGCCGCCCCGACCAGGCCGGACTGGGCCGTCAGCCGCGCGACCGCCCCGCCGCCGACTGCGGCCAGGGCGGCGGCGAGCGGTCCGACCAGCAGGGCGGGCACCAGCGACGCACCGACGCCCGGGCCGGTGGTCCGGCGTACCAGCACCCACCCGACGACCGCGCCCACCACCATGCCCAGCGAGACCGCGGCCGCCATCCCGGGCACGACCCAGCCGCTCGGCAGGCCCAGCCGGGCCGCCGCGACGGCGAGGATGACACCGGCCCAGGCGGCGGCGGTGGTCAGCCCGGAGCGCCGGGCCTCGTGCTGGGCCAGGAGGGTACGCGAGGCGAGCCCGAGCAGGCTGAACCCCACCACCGCCGGGGCGAACAGCGCGACCGGCAGGGCCAGGGACGACGTCCGGCCCGACCCGGGCCCGAGGACGAACACCCGGGCCACGGGGACGGCTGTGGCCACCAGCAGCGCCGCGCCCAGCCAGGCCAGGACGACCACGGCCGGGCCGGTCTCGGCCAGCACGGCCCGGACCTGGTCCCGGCCCTGCTCGGCGGCGGCGGCCAGGCGCGGGAAGACCAGCTGGAGCAGCGGGGCGGTCAGGACGGCGTACGGCAGCAGGTAGATCGCGTTGGCCCAGGTGAAGCGGGTCAGGGCGCCCTCGTCGCCCGTGTGCTGGGCAACCCAGCTGGTCAGCAGCACGCTCAGCTGCTGCAGGGCCAGCCCGACCAGGCCGGCGGCCGCGATCCGGGTGACCACGGCCCGGTCCCCCTCGGCGAACCGCCAGCGCGGCCGGAGCCGAAGCCGGAGCCGGCGCAGCGGGACCAGGGTGCAGACCGCCAGGGCCAGCACCCCCAGGGTCGTCCCCCACCCCAGCGCGGCCAGCGAGGCCGCGGTCATCCCGGTCAGGTCAGCGGTCGACGCGGGCCCGGAGACCACAGCGAAAAGCAGGTAGGCCACGATCACCACCACGCTGGAGAGCAACGGGGCCAGGGCTGCGGCCAGGAACCGCTGGTGGGCCTGCAGCACCCCGGCACTGACCACGGCCAGCCCGTACAGCCAGACCTGGGGCGCGAAGGTCACCAGCAGGGCGGCCAGGGTGGTGGCGCTGCCGACGCAGTCGACCTTGGCGAACGCGGCGGCGTAGAGCGGTGCACCCAGCAGCGCCACCAGCCCGGCCGGGGTGAGCGCGACGAGGGTCCAGGTCAGCAGGGCCGACACCGTCTCGCCCGCCTCGGTGCGCCGGCCGGCACCCGCGTGCCGCGCGACCACCGGGATGACCACCCCGGCGAGCACGCCCCCGGCCACGATCTCGAACAGCACGTTGGGCAGGCTGTTGGCCGCGTTGTAGACATCACCGAGGCACGTGTCGCCGACGGTCTTGGAGAAGACCAGCGAGCGCCCGAAGCCGAGCACCCGGGACGCCAGGGTCAGCACCGCCAGGGTCAGGGCCACCGACCCGCCGCGCCCCCTCACCGCGGCGCAGCGCCGAGCCGGTCCAGCGCCCGCAGCCAGGGCGTCCGCTCGATCACCGCGGTGAAGCTGACCCGCTCGCTGGCCGCGGTCAGACCCACCACCGCCGTGAGCGCGAGCACCCGGGCCCAGGTCGGCCAGGCGGCGGCGGCCGCGGTGGCGACCCCGGCCCCGAGCGCGTTGGCCCCGCAGTCCCCCAGCATCGACCGGGCGGCCAGGTCGTTCGGCAGGCTGCCCAGGGCGGCTCCGACGGCCGGGGCCGCGCCGGTGAGAACCAGGCCCGACCCCAGCAGCAGCACGACCTTGGCCGCCCGGCCGGGCCGCAGGTCGAACAGGTTGACCAGGTTGGCCGTCCCGGCGACGAGGGCGGTGTCGAGCCCGACCTGCGCGAGCCGACCCGCCCGTCCGGGGGTGGAGCGGCGCAGCAGCAGGGCGGCGCCGGCGGCACTGACCCCCACCCCGGCGATCTTGACCGTGCCGCTGGTCAGCGTGCCGGAGCGCAGGGCCCGCAGGTGGCCGCCGAATCCCTTGGCCTGGGTCGCGCCGTAGAGGTCGTCGTAGGCACCGACCAGACCCGAGCCGGCGGCCGCGAGAGCCACGGCCGCCGCCCGCGGAGCGGAGCCCCCGAGGGCCACCTCCGTGAGCGCTCCGGCGAGCACGGCGGCCACGGCGACCGGACCCTCGGCGAGGGTGACGGCCCGACCGGCGTGGTTGGTCCGCGACCAGCGCGAGGCGGGGTCCACCCGACGCGTCGCGGCGCGGTTGCCCAGGGCCGCGACGGCCGTGGCCACCCCGCCGCCGAGCAGGGCCCGCTGCGTACGCCCGAACCGCGTCATCGCCGGGTCAGCGGACCGGCAGAGCCGGCAGCGGTCCGTCGGCCTTGGCCAGGGCGCCGTAGTGACCCTGCCGGCCGAGCAGCTGCTCCCTGCCGGCCAGGATGACCGTGGTCACCCCGCTGCTGAGGTCGGCGACGTCGACGGTGCTCAGGCTGTCCGCCGAGGCGGACTCGGTCCGGGCGGTCAGGACGTCGGTGCTGTCCAGCTCGGCGCTGTTGGGGCCGGCCAGGACGACGCCGGCCCGCGACTTCAGGGCCAGGTCGAGCTGGACGTGGGCGGTCAGCAGGTCGTTGGTGGCGGCCGGGCTGCTGGCCTCGGCCGTCACCACCACGACGAGCTGGGCCTGGTCGGGCTGGTCGGCGCTGACGTTGGCCAGCCCCCCGCTGCTCAGGGCCTTGCCGAGGGCGACGGCCGTGTCGTCCCGCTCCGCCACGGAGCGGTCGGCGACCGCCCGGGCCAGGGCGAGACCCACCCGGGTCGCCTGGGAGGCGGACTGGTCCAGGTTGAGGGTCTGCACGTACGGGGCCAGGACCTCGTTGACCGCCTTGGCCTTGGCGGGGTCGAAGACGTCGGAGCTGACCTTCGTCTGCGAGGTCAGCGTGCCGCCGGCCACCCCGACGGCGTTGACGATCGCCTGCACGACCGGACCGGGAGCATCGGGCATGGCCACCACGGCGACGTGCTGTCCGGAGAGCTGCCCGGAGGTGGTGGCCTCCCCCACCCGCAGGTCGAAGTTCTCCCGGTAGCCGTCGAGGGCGTTGCGGCGGTCGATCTCGGTCCGGAGGTCGGTCACCTGCTTGCGGTCTTGGGCGGCCTGGGAGAGGAGTCCCTCGTCGACCGAGGGGCCGAGCGAGACGCCGACCGCGATCCCGACGGAGAGGGCGAGGAACACCGCCATCAGCGACACGATGTGGTAGCGGAAGTTGATCACGTGAAGAGTTCCTTGATCCAGTAGAGCAGGTCGCGGACGCGGGCCCCGATGACGCTGGCCACCGCCCAGCCGACGTCGGTGACCAGCATGGCGGTGCCGAGAGCCAGCAGGGCCGAGAGCACGAGCAGCACGAGGTGCCAGCCCTTGATCTGACTCCGGTAGATCCGGGAGACCCCCTTGGCGTCGACGAGCTTGGGTCCGACCCGGAGGCGGGTGAGGAACGTGGAGGCCATCCCGGAGCGACCCTTGTCGAGGAACTCCACCAGCGAGGCGTGGGTGCCCACGGCCACCAGCAGCCGGGCCCCCTTGGAGTCGGCCAGCAGCATCGCGGCATCCTCGCTGGTGCCCAGCGCGGGGAAGACGACGGCCTGCAGCCCGAGGGCCTCGATCCGCTCGATCCCGGGGGCCCGGCCGTCCCGGTAGGCGTGCACGATCAGCTCAGCCCCCGACATCAGGGTGGAGTCGGAGCAGGAGTCCATGTCCCCGATGATCATGTCCGGCTTGTAGCCCGCCTCGATCAGGGCGTCGGCCCCGCCGTCCACCCCCATCAGGAGCGGCTTGTACTCCGAGATGTAGGAGCGCAGGGTGTTGAGGTCGCTGCGGTAGTCGTAGCCCCGCACCACGATCAGGACGTGCCGCCCGTCGATCACGGTGCGGATCTCGGGGACGCCGACGCCCTCGAGCAGCAGCTCCTTCTCAGCCCGCAGGTAGGTCATGGTGTTGTCGGCGAAGGCCTCGATCTGGTCCGACAGCCCGGCCCGGGCCAGCTCCAGCTGCTGCTCCAGCACGTCGGTGGTCACCAGCGTCCCCTCGGCGATGACCGCCCCGCTCGCGTCCAACAGCCGGCCCCCGTCCAGGACGACCCGGTCCCCCTCGGTCAGCTGGGTGAAGATGTCCTCGCCGACCTCGTCCACCAGGGTGATCCCGGCCTCGAGGAGGATGCCGGGGCCCAGGTTGGGGTAGCGGCCCGAGACGGATCCGACCGCGTTCAGGACGGCGCTGACCCCGCACGCGACCAGGGCCTCCGCGCTGACCCGGTCCAGGTCGGAGTGGTGGATGACGGCCACCTCGCCGGGGCGCAGCCGCTTGGTCAGGTTCTTGGTGCGTCGGTCGAGCCGCACGATACCGCCGGCTTCCACCGGGTTCGCGCGCCTTCGCAACGGGCTCGACAGTCTCATCGGTGTCATCTTCCCACGCTCAGGACCCCCGGCCGGTGCGCGTCAGCGCGCGTGCCCCCGGGCTCAGAGGTGCGACACCGCTAGGGGGAGCCCCGGTGGGACGCGGCCAGGTCGACCAGCTCACCGGCGTGGGCCAGCGCCGAGTCCGTGGTGTCCAGACCCGCCATCATCCGGGCCAGCTCGGCGGCCCGCTGGTCCTCGGCCACCTGCACCACCCCGCTGGTGGTGACCTGGCCGTCGTCGGCCTTGACCACCACGAAGTGCCGGTCGGCGAAGGCGGCGACCTGGGCCAGGTGGGTCACCACGATGACCTGGCTGTGCCGGGCCAGGGCGGCCAGCCGCCGCCCGATCTCCACGGCCACCTTGCCGCCCACCCCGGCGTCGACCTCGTCGAAGACGAGCGTCCCCGACCCGTGGTCGGCGGCCAGCACCACCTCGAGCGCGAGCCGTACGCGGGAGAGCTCACCGCCGGAGGCCACTTTGCCCAGGCTGCGCGGCTCGCTGCCGGGGTTGGCGCTGAACAGCAGGTCGACGTGGTCAGCCCCGTACGGCCCGGGCTCGGTCGGGCTCAGCTCGAAGAGCAGGCGGGCGTGCGGCATGGCCAGAGCGGCCAGCTCGCCCATCACGGCCCCGGCGAAGGCGGCCGCGGCCGCGGTCCGGGCGCGGGTGATGGCGGCCGACTGCTCGCCGAGCTGGACGTCGAGCTGCGTCACCCTGTCGGCCAGCAGCTCGATCCGGTCGTCGCTGGACCCGAGGTCCAGAAGTCGGCGGGAGGCCTGGGCCGACCAGGCCAGCACCTCGTCGACGGTCGTGCCGTACTTGCGGGTCAGACCGGCGAGCTGGGACCGCCGGCCGGCGATCCACTCCAGCCGACCGGGCTCGGCGTCCAGCGTGTCGAGGTAGCGGGCCAGGTCGGAGGAGACGTCGGACAGCAGGAAACCCGCCTCGGCCAGGCGGGCCGCCGCCTCGGTCAGCTCGGCGGGGGTCTCGACGGAGCCGGACTCCAGCGACTTCCGGGCCACCCCGACCGCCGACAGGGCACCGCCGGCCTCGTCGTCGGCCCCGGCGAGCGCGGCCAGCGCGTCCTGGGCCATGGCCCGCAGGTCGTCGGCGGACTGCAGCCGGGTGGCCTCGGCGGCCAGGGCGACGTCCTCGGCGGCCTCGGGGGCGACCCGCTCGATCTCGGTCAGACCGAAGGTGAGGAGATCGATCTCCTGGGCCCGGGTGCGCGCCTCGCTGCGCAGCCGGTCGAGCTCGGCCGCGGCGACCCGTCGTTCGGCGTAGCGGGTCTGGTAGTCGGTCAGGGCGGGCAGCACGTCGTCGCCGGCGAACCGGTCGAGCAGGTCCCGCTGCCGGTCCGAGGCCTGCAGCCGGATCTGTTCGGACTGCCCGTGGATGGCGATCAGCGCCGTCGTCACCTCGGCGCAGACCGAGGCGGGAACCTGTGCGCCACCCAGGTAGGCCCGGGACCGGCCGCCGGAGGTCAGGTGCCGTGCCACGATCAGGTCACCCTCGTCGAGCTCACCGCCGGCGTCGGCCACCCGCTCGGCGAGGTCGGCGCGGTCCAGCACGAAGCGACCCTCGACCCGGGCCCGCTCAGCCCCGTTGCGGACGGCGCGCGGGTCGGCGCGACCGCCCAGCAGCAGGCCGATCCCGGTCACGATCATGGTCTTGCCGGCCCCGGTCTCGCCGGTGACCACCGTCAGCCCGCGGTCCAGTGCGATGGTGGCCTCGCTGATCACCCCCAGGTCGGTGATCCTCAGCTCCTCGATCATGGGCGGGTCCGCCCGCCGGCGGAGCTCACGAGGCCGACCAGACGCGTCGCGGGCTGGCGGGCTCGTGCTCGACCTCGGCCTCCGCCGCGCCCCGCCACCCCTCGACGCGCAGCTGGAACTTGTTGACGAGCCGGTCCGTGAAGGGCGCCTCGGACAGCCGGGCGAGCCGCAGCCGGTGGCGGCCCTGCACGACCTCGATCTCCATCCCCGGCATCAGGTCGACCGAGCGCCGTCCGTCGCACCACACGACCCCCGAGGTCGGAGAGTGCTGGATCACCTCGATCACCACCCGCGACGTCGGGCCCAGGACCAGCGGCCGCGCGAACAGGGCGTGCGCGCTCAGCGGCACGACCAGTAGGGCGTCGACCCCGGGCCAGATGATCGGGCCGCCGGCCGAGAAGGCGTACGCGGTGGAGCCGGTCGGGGTCGACAGCACCACGCCGTCGCAGCCGAACCGCGACAGCGGCCGGGCGTCGACCTCGACGACGCAGTCCAGGACCTTCTGCCGGTTCGGCTTCTCGACGCTGACGTCGTTGAGCGCCCAGCCCAGCTCGCGGCGGCCGTCCCGGCGCACGA
>JAOPXW010000373.1 GCA_025964935.1 Friedmanniella sp.
GGCGGCGACCGCGACGCTGCCGGCCACGGTCGCGGCACCGGGGACCGCTCAGGTCGTGCCGGCGGCCCGGCCCAAGGCGCCCGTACGGCGTACGCGGAAGGCCCGGCTGCGCCTGTCACGGCTGGACCCGTGGTCGGTGATGAAGACCTCGTTCCTGTTCTCCATCGCGGCGGGCATCATGCTCGTGGTGGCGGTGTACGCGATCTGGGTCGTGCTCAACACGTCCTCGCTGTTCGACTCGGTCAACGACATCGTCAAGAGCGTTTTGTCCACGCCGGGGGACACCACCCCGTTCCGGGTCCAGGACTACGTCAACGCCCAGAAGGTGCTGGGGGTGGCCGCGCTGATCGCCGTGGTCGACGTCCTGATCTTCACCGCCCTGGCCACGCTGGGGTCGTTCCTCTACAACCTGGCGGCCACCGTGCTCGGCGGCCTCGAGGTCACCCTCGCCGAAGACTGATCTCCTCATTCGGAGCCGGCCCGTGCGGGCCGGCTCCGATTTGAGGGCGAGGCTGGCCGTGGGCTAGTCTTGCCAATCGTGCCCGTCACCCGGGCACAGCAACACACCGCGTACGCGGGCCTATAGCTCAGTCGGTTAGAGCGCTGCCCTGATAAGGCAGAGGTCAGTGGTTCAAGTCCACTTAGGCCCACCTCCCCAGCCCCACCCCGGACGTGGTTCTTCTCCGCCATGGCTTGCCTCCACCGGTCCGACCGAGGATCGTGGTCCTATGGCGTACGAGCCTGAAGTGGACGATGACCTGAAGCTGAGGGACGGTCGGACGCTGGCGTACTGCCAGTGGGGGGACCGGGCGGGCCGGCCGATCTTTCTGTTCCATGGGGCACCCGGATCCCGACTTTTCGCGCCGGACTCGATGACAACCGCCGAGGCGGGGGTCCGACTGATCACCGTGGACCGGCCCGGTTACGGACGCTCCGACCCCAGGCCCGGCCGCCAGATCCTTGACTGGCCCGCCGATGTGCAGGAAGTGGCCGACACCCTGGGGGTCGAAGAGTTCGGCGTGGCGGGCCACTCCTCGGGCGGACCCTATGCGCTCGCCTGCGCCCTGGCTCTTCCTGAGCGGGTCGATCGCGTGGCTCTGGTGAGCTGCATAGGACCCTACGACCTCCCCACGGCCGGGCAGGTTGACGACGACGACCTGACCGTACGTGCCCGTCAGGACCTCGGGCGCGCAGCCGCGGAGGTTGCCGAGTCCGCCTCCTGGCTGATGGACACCCCGGAGCTGTTCGCCGATCTGCCCCGGCCCGAGCCCGACCTCGTCCTCTTGGCGAATCCGGCCATCCGCGCCATGTTCGTCCACACGATCCGGGAAGCGGTCAAGCAGGGGATGGACGCCTACGGCTGGGAATGTGCTGTCGAGCGTCGGCCCTGGGGATTCGCTCTCGACGAGATCGGCGCACCCGTATGGATCTTCCAGGGTGAGCAGGACCGGGCGGTTCCGACCTCTCAGGCTCGCGCCTTGGCGGCATCCCTGCCGGGCAGCCGTCTGAGGCTCTTCCCCGACGCGGCTCACGGACTCATCCTCAGCGAGTGGAGCGTGATCCTGGGCGATCTGCAGTCGGAGCCTGGTGGACCTGCGAGCGCGGGCGGCGCTCGCTAGAGGTCACCAGGACCTGAGGTTGCCGCGGAGCGAACGGGGAGCGGATCCCCGCGTACGACCAGAAGGTCTGCATCACCGAGAACGAGCCCCCGTCGGTCTAACCGGCTGATCCCCACGGGCGGGGGGATGCCCCGGCCCGAAGGCCGGGGCACTGCTTGCGTCCCCCAGAGGTCGCCATGTACAGGGCGATATCAGCGCTGCACGAACACCGCCACCGTCCGCGCCGGGACGGTGAACCGCCCGGTGCGGCGGTTGTAGGTCGACGCCTTCACCACGCTGTCACCGCCGTCGGCCTGCACCGGGTGCAGGGCGAAGCGGTCGCCGGACGTGCCGGGCACGGCCTGGGTGGTCGCCTTCGGGCTGGCGTTGAAGACCACCACCACCCCCTTCAGCCGCCGGTCGAGGTTGCGTCCCTTGGTGTCGTCGATCCGCATCGTGATGACGCCCGGGGTCTGGCTCGGTCCCGCGCCGGGGAAGGTCAGCTTCTGCTGGACCAGCTTGCGGGTGCCGAGGTCGAAGAGCGGCGTGCTGCGCCGGATGCGCAGCAGCTCGTCGGCCCGGTCGCCCGCGGCGGAGATGTCGGCCGGGGCCGGCTTGAGCTCCGGGTTGGCCAGCAGCGGCTTCATGTACGGCCACTTGCTCTCGTTGTCGACCTTGGGCGGCAGGCCCCGGCCGAACCCGTTGTCGGTCTCGGAGAAGTCGAGCTGGTTGAACCAGTCTCCGGAGTCGTAGCTGTTCCGGTCGAAGGACTTGCTCCGCAGCAGGTCACCCCCGGCCTGCCAGAACGACGTGCCCTGGCTCAGTGCGGTGGTCGACAGGGCCAGCGTCTGCATCCGCACCCGGTCGTCCATGGAGGTCGAGGTGGGCAGCTTGTAGGTCAGGGCGTCGTACAGGGTCTCGTTGTCGTGCGCCTCGACGTAGTTCACGGCCTCCCGGGGCTGCGCGGTGTAGCCGGCCGGTGCCCCGTTGTAGTCGACCTGCGCACCCGTCACGGTCTTGCCCGTCCGGTCCACGAATCTGTAGTCCTTCAGGTTGCCGGTCAACCCGACCTTGACCAGGTCCTGGTCCAGCAGCAGGGCGTCCTTCTGCTTGGCCGTCGTCCCGTTGATCGCGGCACCGTTGGGGTCGGTGTAGAGCCCGCTGCCGAAGCCCTGGACGCGGGGGTCTTCGTCGAACGGCCCGCCACCCCGTACGGCGTCGCGTAGCCGGTCGTTGAACGTGGCGATGCCGGTCCCGGCCATCTCGGTCTGGGTGGCCTGGACGAAGCGGGCGTTGTTGGCCACCTCGCCGAAGTTCCAGCCCTCGCCGTACAGGATGATCTGCTTGCCGTTGACGCCGTCCCGCGCCACTGTGAGCCTGTCGAGGGCGTGCCGCAGGTCGAGCATCACCGACTTCGGCTGGTGGCCCATCAGGTCGAAGCGGAAGCCGTCCACCTTGTACTGCTTGGCCCACGTGACCACGGAGTCGATCATGAGCTTCCCCATCATCGGGTGCTCGGTCGCGGTGTTGGCGCAGCAGGTCGAGGTCTCCACCTGGCCGGTGGCGCTCAGCCGCTGGTAATAGCCCGGCACCACGCGGTCGAGGATGGACTTGGGGTCCTGCCCGGCCGCGGGCGTGTGGTTGTAGACCACGTCCATCACCACGCGCTGCCCGGCACCGTTCAGACCGGCGACCATCTTGCGGAACTCGAGGTTGCGAGCCGTACCGTCCGGATTCGTGGAGTAGGACCCCTCGGGTGCGGTGTAGTGCAGCGGGTCGTAGCCCCAGTTGTACGCGTCGTGCGCCGCGACCGCGGTGACGCAGGCCTGCTGCTCCTCGCTGGCCGGACCGTACGAGGACAGGTCGCAGCTCGGGCTCTGCTGCTTGGCGCGGTCCTCCTCGATCGAGGCGATGTCGTTGACGGGCAGCAGGTGCACGTAGCTCGACCCGGCCCGGGCCAGCTCGCGCAGGTGCTGCATACCGTTGCTCCCCTGGTCGGTGAAGGCCAAGTAGGTGCCGCGGTGGGCCGTGGGCACGGTGGCATCAGCGACCGAGAAGTCGCGCACGTGCGTCTCGTAGATCGTCGGCGCCACGGTCGTGCGGTAGGCGGGCTTCCGCAGCTTGGCCCAGCCGGACGGCGTGACCTCCTTGCTGCGCAGGTCGACCAGGACCGAGCGCGCAGAGTCGGTCGTCAGACCGAGGGAGTACGGGTCGGTGACGAGGTTGGTCTCGATCTTCTGTGTGGTGGGGGCGTAGACCCGCACCTCGAAGCGGTAGCGAGCGTCCCGCCAGCTCCGCTTGCCCGCGACCGACCAGACCCCGTCGGCGTCCCGTCGCATGGCCACGGTTCGTTCCGTGGTCGACCGCGACGTCGTCAGCTTGAGCGCGACCGACTTGGCCGTCGGCGCCCAGACCGACACCCGCGGCTCGGAGCCCTTCCACACCGGACCGAGGGTCCGTCGGTGAGCGCCGGGATAGAGGTCGTCCAGCACCCCCGGCAGCTGCACCCCGGTGACCTGCTGCAGCGCCCCCGTCTTGTCGTACGCGGCCACCGCCACCTGACCGGTGAGGAGGGTGCGCAGCTGTCGCTGGACCGAGGCGGAGACCCGGAGGGACTCGTACGCCGCCAGCTGCGGGTAGGCCCGGCGGAGGCCGCGGCTCAGCCCGCCGGTCAGGGTCAACGGGGTGGAGGCCCCCCCGGTGACCTGCTTGCCGTCGCTGGTCAGACCGGCCTCGGGGGCGGTGAAGAGGCGGAAGGTCCAGCCGTCGTGAGCCGGGGGGAGGTCGAGGGCGATGGTGTCCTCGCGCAGCCACTGGGCCGCGGCGTCGGACCCCACGGCGCGCGGGGCGTCGTCGGAGACCACGTGGGTGCGGTCGTCGAAGGTGAAGGTCACCGTGCGGGCCGCGGGCAGGTTCAAGCTGAGGTTCGAACCGCCGGCCTGACCGCCGGCCCCGTAGTTGAGGGTCCAGCTGTCGTCCAGCGCCACCTTGTACGACCAGGCGCCGGCGGGGACCTCGAACGAGCTGCGGAAGAGGTCGGGCTGGCCGGCGACCGGCTGCAGCTCGGTCTTGGCGCACTCGGGCTGCCAGTCGGCCGAGCAGCCGAGCTCGGACTGCAGGTCGCCGACCACGGCGACGGTGTGACCGGCGGCGGACGCCGGGCCCGCCGGAGCCAGGGCGCCCACCAGGGCGAAGGCGGAGGCGGCGACGACCGCCCTGCGCTTCCAGGACACGGGTTGAGGTCGGGGGGTCAGGGGGCGGATGGGAGGGTCGAGCGGCACCGTTGCCTCGATTCTGGGGGTCATCTGTGACCGTGCTGGAAGGTTCCAGCAACTGCGGGCCATCTTGGAAGACCGGCTGTGTCGCTGTCAAGAGTGGCCGGTCCGGCCCCCGCGCCTGAGAGGATTCCGACGTGCCGGAACCACGCGTGACCCTTGTGCAGGTCGCCGCGCGCGCCGGGGTGTCCCGGACCACGGCGGGTTACGTGCTCGCCGGTCAGGACTCGCGGATGCGGATCTCCGAGGACACCCGGCACCGGGTGCTGCGGGCGGCGGCGGAGATGAACTACCGGCCGAACGTGATGGCGCGCAGCCTGCGGGCCACCGTCGAGCGGCCGTTGGCGATCCTGTCCGACACCCTGGCGACCGAGCCGTGGGGCGGCGAGCTGCTCGAGGGCTGCCTGCTCGAGGCCGTCAGCCGGGGGCGGCTGGCGACCGTCGGGGAGACCCGGCGCGACCCGGTCCTGGCCGAGGCCCTGGTCGAGATGTTCCTCGACGAGCAGATCGAGACCTTCGTGGTCGCGTCGGTGTACCCGCGCGAGATCGAGCTGCCGGCCGCCCTGCGCGGACACCGGGTGGTGATGGTGAACTGCGCGGCGACCGACCCCACGATCCCGGCCGTGCTGCCCGACGAGGTGGACGCGGGTCGGCAGGCCGGTCGGCTGCTCCTCGCCCAGGGGCTCACGGCCCGGGTGTGGCTGGTCGGTGACCGGGCCGAGCACGCCTACGCCCCGGGCCGGGACCGCGAGGAGGGCATTGACCGCGAGCTGGGCGGGGCCGGGTTCGCGGTGGCCGCCGTCCTCGACTGCGCGTGGGAGCCGGAGGCGGCGTACGAGGTGGTCAGGGCCGCGCTGCACCGGGGGCCGGCGCCGTCGGTGCTGGTCTGCCTGAACGACCGCATCGCCCTGGGCGTCTATCAGGCCCTGGGCGAGGCGGGTCTGTCCGTCCCGGGTGACGTCGCGGTGCTGGCCTTCGAGGGGTCCTTCCTCGCCGAGTGGCTGCGCCCGCCCGTGACCAGCGTGGACCGGCCGTGGCGGGCGATGGGTCGGCGAGCGGTGGAGCTCGCCCTCCGGGTGGAGCCGCCGACCGGTCACCACCTGCTGCCCATGACCCTGCACGGGCGGGCCTCGACGCACGCCCGACCTGTCGGCGGGAGCCGCCGCTGAGATCCGGTGTCGTTGCGGGTCGGCCCAGGGTCAGTCGACCTGACGCAGCAGAACCGCGATACCGCTGGGCACGGCCACCAGCACGAGTGCGGCGAAGGTCACCAGCACCGGCACGGTGCCGACGAAGCTCAGGGCGACGCCGATCAGCACCACCGGCACCGTGATGCCGACGTAGCCGGCCAGGAACAGCGCGGCGAGGGTCTCGCCACGGCGCTCGGGCGCCGCCAGACCCGCGACGATGGTGACCGCGGCGGCGAAGATGAGGCCGACGCCGCCCACGGCGAGCATGCCGCCGAGCACGAAGCCGACCAGGGAGGTGGCCAGCGCTCCGGTGGCCAGCACGACCATTCCGACCGCGACCAGCCCGGCGCCGACCTGGAGCCGGCGACGCTGCGTGAGCCGGGCCAGCAGCACCTGACTGACGGCGGAGCAGACCACGATGACGGTGGCCACGGTCCCGATCGTCAGGCGCGAGGTGATGCCCAGGGTGTCGGCCAGGAACCGGCCACTGAGCGAGGTCACGAACCCCAGCACCGAGAAGCCCGCGAGCGCCGCCACCGAGGCACCCAGCATCGGGGACCGGATCTCCGGGTCGACCGCGACCCGTTGGGGCCGGTAGCGCCACGGCTGCACGCGCTGCTCGGACGGCACGGTCTCGGGGGCGTACCAGGCGATCAGCGCGACCGGGACCATGGCCACCGCGTACACCACGTACGGCACCACCAGGGGGCGTCCGGTCGTCGCGAGCAGCGCGGCCAGCAGCGGCCCGAGACCGAGACCGAGGACGTTGGTCGCGGTCGCCACCGTACGCCCGAGGACGCCGTCGGAGCCCGGACGCCAGTGGTCGTGCAGCTCGGTGAGCCAGGCGGTCATCGCGGCGGAGAGGGCGCCGACGCCCAGCCCGGTGACGAAGCGCAGCGCCAGCAGGGCTGACTCCTGGCTGAAGAGGGCGAACAGCACCGCGCACAGCACCTCGACCACGACCACCGTGAGGACGACCGGACGGCGCCCGAGGTGGTCGCTGACGTGTCCGGCGAAGAGCAGGCCGACGATGACGCCCAGACCGTACGCGGCGAAGATCAGGGTGATGGTGAAGGTGCCGAAGCCGTCCCGCTGGCTGTAGAGCCCGTACAGCGGGGTCGGGACGGTCATGAAGGACATCACCAGGACGAACCCGGCCGCGAGCAGCCAGAAGCCGGTGCGCGCCCGGCCGGTCCCGGTCGCCGCCGGCGCGGTGGTGGAGGTCGTGGAGGTGCTCACCTCCCTACCAAGCCACCCGAGCCTCCGGTTGTTCCGCCGCTGCCGCGTTCCTGCGGCCGCGGTGACCGCCGCCCGGAACGCAGGCGGCTAGGAGAAGTCGACGCGGCCCTCGAAGAAGTCGACGTGGACCGGGAACACGTCGTTCACGACGGCCTGCCCGAAGATCCGGTCCAGGTTCTCCTGCAGGGCCTCCTGGCTCGGCGCCTCCCACAGGCACACCGCACGCTTCCCGTCGTCCCCCTGGACGAACGAGCGGAGATTGAAACCCGGCGGATACTGATGGTCGCCGGCCAGGGCAGCCTGCCACCCCTCCGGGTCGTGGATGTTGTGAATGACGGCTAGGTCCATGACTGTCTCCCCCTTGACCTCCCTTCATACCCCCTGCAGTCTGCGGCGCGATAGGCCCCGAAGACACCCCGATGGTCCCGATGGGCCCCTCGGGTCGCCGGAGCCCACGCGGATCAGCGGGGCTGGAACCGTACGGGCAGGGCGCCGGTCGGCACCAGGGTGATGGCGGCGTGCACGGGCAGCGCGGTGAGCGGGGTGGTGATCGTGAAGTGCTGCAGGACGGCGGCGATGACGAGCTGGACCTCGAGGAGGCCGATCTGCATCCCGACGCAGGCGCGCGGCCCGGTGCCGAAGGGGATCCAGGCGTAGCGGTGTCCGCCGGGAAGCTCGCCCGGGCCGACGTCGAAGCGCCGCGGGTCGAAGCGCCCGGGTTCGGGCCAGACGGCGGGGGAGTGGTGGACCCCCCACGGCGACACCTCGACCCACGACCGGGCGGGGATCCGGTAGCCGCCGAGGACCTGGTCGTCCCGGGTGCTGCGGGCGATCCCGTGCGCCGCCGGCGACAGCCGCATGGCTTCGTGCACCACTCGGCCGAGCCAGGGCAGGCGGTCGAGGTCGGTCGCGGTGGGCGAGGAGTCGTGCACCGCGGCGTCGATCTCGTCCTGCACCCGCCGCTGCCACTCCGGGGCGAGGGCGAGATGGACCAACGTGCAGGCCAGCGTGACCGCGGTGGTGTCGTGTCCGGCGAGCAGGAACAGCGTGGCCTGGTCGCGGATCTCGGTGTCACTCAGCCGGTCGGCCGGGTTCGCCGCGTCGTGGGCGCGCAACAGCAGGGACAGCAGATCGGTGCCCACCGACGACGGGTCGTTCGCCCGACGGTCCGTGATGAGGTCGTCGACGATCCGACGCACCTCGCCCAGGCCGCGGCTGAGGCGTCGGTTGGCGGGGGTCGGGATCCGGGCCGGAACGGGGTGCGGGGACACCGCCCGGCCCAGGAGCTGGTCGTTGATGGTGCGGAACCGCTGGAGCAGACCCACGGCGGGCGTGATGTCGGTGCCCAGCAGGATCCGTCCGCTGATCCGGGACGCGACCTCCACCATCAGCGCGTAGGCGTCCAGGATCGTCCCGGCCGCGGCGGCGACCCGAAGCCGAGCCACCAGCCGCTCGGCCTCACCGACCATGACCGGTGCGTAGTCGGTGAGGATCCGGCGTCGGGTGAACAGCGGGGCCAGGAAGCGACGCTGGCGGTGCCAGACCTCGTCCTCGCTGGTCAGCAGGTTGTCGCCCAGCGCCTGACGCAGCTCCCGATAACCCGGGGCCTGCTTGCGGAACCGGTCCGGCTGACCGAGGACCTCGGCGGCGAGGGACGGGGACGCGACGCTGTAGAGGACGACCCGCCAGCCCGGCGGACCCGCCACGATGCGCGCCAGTCCGCCCACCTCGCGAGCCGCGCGCGAGATGGTCCCGAGATAGTCGCGGCGTACCTCTCTCAGGCATCCGACCACGGGCGATCCGGCCAGGGTCGGCACCGGAAGGCCGTCGCGGGGACTGGCCATTCCTCATCGTACGACGGGGGCCGACGGCGGGCCGCCTGGCTCGTCGACCAGGTCGGGCCACGGGGTCAGGACCGGGCCCCCGACTCACAGCAGCCCGCGGCAGAGGCTCAGACGGAAGGGTCCGCCAGCAGCAGCGTGGTCAGGGTGGCGTGCCACCACTGCTCGGTCGCGGCCGGGTCCCAGCCGCGCTCGTGGACGGCGATGTCGTAGCTCTCCACCGAGACGATGATCGCGTACACGTCGAGGGCTCGTTGCTGGTCGACCCCCGGCCGCCAGACCGTGTGGGGCCAGGACGCGAACACGGCGGAGCGCGCGTCCTCGCCGCGTCGCCGGCCCTCGGCGTAGGCACTTCCCAGGTCGGGATGCTGCCGGCGCGCCTCGGCGACGATGCGCAGGACGTCCCCGCCCTGCTCGAACAGCCGTCGGTCGAAGCTCACGAACGACCGCAGCTGCGCCACCGGATCCCCGGCGTGCCGACGGAGCTCCGCCACCGTCCGGTCGACGTCGGCGATCAGCTCGGCGCCGTCGATGAGGGAGGTGGCCAGCCCGGCCTTGGAACCGTAGACCGCGTACACGGTGGCCTCGGAGACCCCGGCCTCGGAGGCGACCGACCGGACACTCGTGCCCGACCAGCCCTTCTCGACGAAACGGGTCCGGGCGGCGCCGGCGATCAGACGGCGGGTGTGCTCGGCCTGCTGCTCGCGCAGCTCGGAGCGATAGGGACGAGAAGAGATCACGACAACAGTGTACAAGTTGGCTGAGGCGTACTAGATTCACCAATGACATACTCAATGAATTGAGCAACCCTCACCCAAGGAGCTTGGCATGATCACAGTCTCACCACCGCAGGCGGCCCAGGTCGCCACCGACGTGCTCGGCCGTCTGGAGTCGGCCTGGAACGACGGCGACGGTGCGGCGTTCGGTGCCCTCTACGCCCCCGAGGCGAGCTTCGTCACGATCCGTGGCGAGCACATCGTCGGCTCCGAGGCCATCGGCCGCGGGCACGCGGCCATCTTCGGGTCCATCTACGCCGGCAGCGTCAACCAGATGGTGCTCGTGAGCGCGACCGAGCTCGCGAGCGGCGTC
>JAOPXW010000382.1 GCA_025964935.1 Friedmanniella sp.
GGCCGGAGCCGCGCCCACCCGCGTCGGTCAGATCCTCAGGCCAGGCCCTTCTTGGCCAGCCAGTCCTTGGCGGCGGTCTTGGCCGAGGCCTTCTCCTTGCCCTCGACCCGGTCGCGCAGCCCGATCAGGTCGTCGGTGGTGAGCTGGGCGGATACCGCGTCCAGCGTGGTGGCCAGCTGGTCGTTGTTGACCGAGTCGGCCACCAGGGGCACGACGTTCTGGGACGAGATCATGTTCTTCGGGTCCTGCAGCACGACCAGGTCGTTGGCCACCAGGGCCGGCGAGGTCGTGTAGATGTCGGCCACCTGGACCGAGTCGTCGACCAGGGCCTTGACCGTGTCGGGACCGCCGAAGTCCTCGATCGGGACGAAGGTGACCTCCTTGGCCTTGGTGCCGACGCCGTACTGGCTCTTGAGGCCGGGGATCCCGTAGCCGAGTTCGCCGAACTGCGGGTTGGAGCCCAGCTTGAACGGGGTGATCTTGCCCAGGTCACCGATGGCGGCGATACCCTTGTCGGCGGTCTTGCGGGTGACGACGTAGGCGTCCTTGTCCTCGGCGGCGGTGGACTTGAGGACCTTGAGCTTGTCCTTGGCCACCGCGTCGACCAGGCTGGCGTCGACCTCGGACTGGGTCCGCTCGGTGTACTTCGGGTTGTAGTACGCCAGCAGGTTGCCGTTGTACTCCGGGATCACGTTGATCGAGCCGTCCCGCAGGGCCGGGATGGTCTGCTGACGCGGGCCGATGTTGAACTTCGTCTCGACCTGGATGCCCTTGGCTTGCAGGGCCTGGGCGTAGATCTCACCGAGGATCTCGCTCTCGGGGAAGGCGAACGAGCCGACGACGACCTTGCCGGCGGGCGCGGAGGACGCGGCGGCGGGCGCCGTCGGGTTGCTGGAGCCGCAGGCGGTCAGCGCGGTGGCCAGGGCGATCGCCACCGAGGCGGCGGCGACCCGGACAAGGCGTGGGGTGGTGGACATGGTGGGTTCCCTTCGTCACACGCGGATGCGTGACTGGATGACTTACGCGTGGGTGCGTGTACCGGACTTGGTGGCGGAGGTGGGGCGACGACGTGCGGTCGGGTCGCTGAGACCCTGGGTGGCCGTGGCCCGCTGGACGAGGGCGAGCAGCCCGTCCATGCCGAGAGCCAGGGCGGTGACCAGCAGGGCGCCGCCCAGGATCAGACTGTAGTCGTTCAGCCCGATGCCGCTGGTGATGATCCGGCCGAGCCCGCCCAGGCCGGCGTACGAGGCGATGGTGACCGTCGCGATCACCTGCAGCACGGAGGCCCGGATGCCGCCGACGATCAGGGGCAGGGCGAGCGGGATCTCGACCTGGGTCAGGATCTGCCACTCGGTCATCCCGTTGGCCCGGGCGGCGTCGATGGTCTGACGGTCCACCGACTCCAGCCCCGAGTAGGCCCCGGCCAGCATGGAGGGGATCGCCAAGATGACGAAGGCGATGGTGGCGCCGACCAGCGGGGCGGTGTTGTAGGAGAGGAAGTAGCCGAACACCATCAGCAGGAAGAACAGCAGCCCCAGCGTCGGCAGGGCCCGCATGGCGCCGGTGAAGCCGATGACGAACTGCCGACCCTTGCCGGTGTGGCCGATGAAGAACCCGAGCGGCAGCGCGATCACCGCCGCGATCACGATGGCGATCGCGGTGTAGGTGAGGTGCTCGACGAGCCGGTCCTGGATCGGCAGCGGGCTCTGCGCCCCGGCCTGCCAGTGGCTGCCGTCGAAGATCCAGGCCAGACCCTGGAGGAAGAGCCTCATGACGCTCCTCCGACGGCCACCGCGGGGGCACGGCGGCGTGGTCGCGTGCGCAGCCGCCCGTCGGCGCCCGCCCCCCGGTTCCACGGCATCAGCAGCCGGCCCAGGGTGACCAGGATCAGGTCGAACAGCAGAGCCAGCAGCAGGCTGACCAGGATGCCGACCACGACCTCGGCCAGGATGCCGCGCTGCTTGCCGTTCTGGAAGAGGTAGCCCAGGTTGGCCGACCCGATGATGACCCCGACCGACACCAGGGCGATGGTGCTCACCGAGACGACCCGGATGCCGGCGAGCAACACCGGCCCGGCCAGCGGCAGCTCGACCCGGAAGAAGCGGGCCGCCGGCGAGAAGCCGATGGCGGTGGAGGCGTCCAGGGTGGGGGCCGCCACGCTGGCCAGGGCGTCGGCCGCCGAGCGGGCCATGATGGCCACGCCGTAGATGCTGAGCGCGACGATCAGGTTGGTCTCGTCCAGCACCCGGGTCGGGATGATCAGCGGCAGGATGACGAAGAGCGGCAGCGACGGGATGGTGAAGAGCAGGCTGCCGCCGGTGATGACGACCGCGCGGAGGGTCTTGTTCCGGTTGGCCAGCCACCCGAGGGGGATGGACAGCACGAGGCTGGCGATGATCGGGATGACCGACAGCCGGACGTGGTTCAGGGTCAGCCCGAGGATCAGGTCGAGGTTGCCCAGCGCCCACCTCATGCGCGGGTCACCTGCCCGCGGGCCGGGTCGGGGCCTCCCGGGGCCGGGGACCCGGCACCGTCCAGGATCCCGACCGGGCGGCCGTCGCCGTCCACGACCAGGGTCAGCCCCTGGTCCCCGGTCCGCTGCTGGAGGTGGAGGTCCCGCTTGCCCTTGTCGGCCCCGATGAAGGTGGCGACGAAGTCGTCGGCGGGCTCGGCCAGGATCTGGGCCGGGGTGCCGGCCTGGGCGATGATGCCGCCCTTCTTGAAGATGATGACCTGGTCGGCGAGGGTGAACGCCTCGTCGATGTCGTGGGTGACGAAGACGATCGTCTTGCCCAGCTCCCGCTGCAGCCGGTTCAGCTCCAGCTGGAGGTCGGCCCGGACGATGGGGTCGACGGCTCCGAACGGCTCGTCCATCAGCAGGATGTTGGGGTCACCGGCCAGCGCGCGGGCCACCCCGACGCGCTGCTGCTGGCCACCCGACAGCTGACGGGGGTAGCGGTCGGCCAGGGACCGGTCCAGCCCGACCTTGTCGAGCAGCTCCAGGGCCTCGGCCCGGGCCTGCGCCTTGGGCACCCCCTTGAGGACCGGGGCGGTGGCGACGTTGTCGACCACCTTGCGGTGCGGCAGCAGCCCCGCGGCCTGCAGGACGTAGCCGATGCTGCGCCGGAGCTCCACCTTGTCCCGGCTCGCGACGTCCACGTCGTCGATCAGGACCTGCCCCGAGGTCGGCTCGACCATCCGGTTGATCATGCGCAGCAGGGTGGTCTTCCCGCAGCCCGACGAGCCGACCAGCACGGTGGTCCGGTGCGACGGCAGCGTGAAGCTGAAGTCGTCGACGGCCACGGTCTCGTCGGGGAATCGTTTGGTCACCGACCGGAACTCGATCATGGGCTGCTCAATTCCGCCGAGGGGTGGGCACGGGACCCGTGAGTCCTCACAGAGTAGTCGAGCCCTCAGACAGTTCTCAGGAGCGACCAGACGCGGAACTCCCCCCACAGTTCGGGATGCCGTCGCCCGTCGTTGGGGTGCTGTTCACCCGGGGCGAGCACGCTCGGGTCGTTCTCCGGCGACGGAGGACGTCGACCTCGGGGCGAGGTCGGCCCTACAGAACCTGGAGCGCGCATGTCTCTCACCCGCCGTCAGATGCTCAACCGGACCGGGACGGCGGGCGCGGGCGCCCTCGCGCTCGGTCTCGGCGTCTCCGCCGCCACCCCTGCCTCCGCCGAGACCGGCTCGGCCGGGTCGTCGAAGGGCGGCCGGCTGTTCCCGCCGCTGACCGCCGCCACCGGGGACCTGCTGGCCCTGCCCGAGGGCTTCGCGTACGAGGTGGTGGCCGTCGCCGGCCGGACCGAGCTCCACGACGGCACCGGCAAGGTCATCGGCACGACGCCGGAGCGCGCCGACGGCACGCTGGCCGTCGCCACCGACCACGGCTACCGCCTGGTCCAGAACCACGAGGCCGGCCCCGGCGCCGCGCTGCCCGTTCCGCAGGTGGCGGGCACGGTCTACGACGAGGGCGTGCTGGGCGGCGGCTGCACGGTGCTCGATCTCACCCGCAGCGGCAAGCGGCGCTCCGAGTGGGTCGGGCTGTCGGGCACCATCAGCAACTGCGCGGGCGGGCCGACCCCCTGGGGGAGCTGGCTGACCTGCGAGGAGACCGAGGCCAAGGCCGGCACCGGAACGCTGACCAAGGACCACGGCTACGTCTTCGAGGTCTTCGCCGACGCTCCCTCCCACCAGTCGCCGCTGCCGATCGAGGCCTGGGGCCGGGCTCCGCACGAGGCCGTGGTCATCGAGCCGTCGCGGACCCGGGTCTACCTGACCGAGGACGCCAGCAAGCCCACCGGCCTGCTGTACCGCTGGACCGCGCCGACCGGCTACAGGCTCAAGCCCCACATCGCCCGCTCGCTCGGTCGCCACGACGGGGTGCTCGAGGCGCTGGCCGTGCTGGCCCCGGACGGCAGCATCCTGCCCGACCTCGCGTACGTCACCGCGGCCCAGATCGGCCGCCCCTTCGCGACCCGCTGGAAGAAGGTGGCCGACCGGCACGCGACCGACACCTCGCTCCGCAGCCAGTTCGCCGCCGGCGAGATCACCCACAGCAAGAAGCTGGAGGGGGCCTGGGGCGACAAGCACGGGATGTACTTCGTCGCCAGCTTCGCGTTCTCCGCCGGTGACCTGCCCGCCAACGCAACCCCGCACGACGGTCAGCTCTGGTACTACGACTACGCCGACCAGACCCTGACCCTGAAGGCCTACTTCCCCTACAACCCGCTGCTGCACAGCGAGACCCCCGGCTGGGAGACCAGCCTGGGGGCCAGCCTCGACCTGGCCTTCGACGGTCCGGACGGGTGCCACGTATCGCCGTACGGCAGCTTGGTGCTGACCGAGGACGGCAACACCGCGAACCACGTGCTGTCCTGGTCCGCGGCCACCGGGGCCCAGGCCATCGCGCGCAACCTGATCGTGCAGGAGAAGGGCCCGGCCGGCGGGAACCTTTACAGCGAGATGACCGGGCCGTGCTTCACCCCCGACGGTCTGCTGCTGTCGGTCAACGTCCAGGAGCCCGGTCACACCTTCATGCTGCGGGGACCGTGGCGGCGCTACCTGGGCTGAGCCCGAAGCCTCCACGACGGCCGGGCCGGTCGCCTCCGTACGGGGGTGGCCGGGCCCGGCCGTCGCTCGTTCGGGGCCTGGACCGTTTAGTTGATAAAGAAACGATCAAGCCGGGCCTGAGAATCATCTGATCGGCAGCAGCAGGCGACTTTCCGTGTCAAATTATGCGTACCGGTCATCGAGGCACCGGTAGTCAACGAGCGATCCTGCGGGGGACGGACGCACAACCCCGAGGAGTCCCATTGTCCAAGCCCATCATCCACCTCTACGGTCTGCTCCACATGGTGCAGCCGCGTCTCAGCCGTCTGGCTGAGAAGAAGGAGCGCGGCGCGACCGCCGTCGAGTACGGTCTGCTCGTCGGTCTGATCGCCGTGGTCATCATCGTCGCCGTGCGTCTGCTCGGCAACAACCTGCTGGCGCTCTTCAACAACATCGCCGGCCAGATCTGATCTGACGGTCCGCACACCGTGACCACCGGTGCGGGCGCGGCGGTCCCTGGGGGGCCGCCGCGTCGGGCCACCCGTACGCCGTCCACGCGGTCCCGGCACGACCGGGGCGCCGCGGCGGTGGAGTTCGCGCTCGTCGCCCCCCTGCTGCTGGCCATGGCCCTCGGCATCATGGAGTTCGGCCGCGTCTTCAACACCCAGACCCTGCTGTCCGCGGCCTCTCGGGAGGGTGCCCGGACCATGGCCCTGCAGAACAGCGCCACCGCCGCCCGCACCAGCGCCAAGGGCGCGGCCACCAAGCTGGCCCTGACCGACGCCCAGATCTCGGTCTCCAGCTGTCCGGCGGCGGTCACGACCCCCGCCACCTCGACGACCGTGATCATCACCTACAACTTCACGTTCGTCACCAAGCTCTTCGGGAGCGGTCTCACACTGAAAGGCACCAGCGTCATGCGCTGCAACGGATGAACAACGAGCGGGGCGCCTCCGGTGTGCTCGTCGCGCTGCTGATGGTGCCGCTGCTGGCCTTCGGGGCCATCTCGATCGACGTCGGGGGCCTCTACGTCAAGAAGCAGCAGCTGCAGACCGGCACCGACGCCGCCGCCCTGGCCATCGCGGCGGACTGCGCCCGCGGTGCCTGCGGCGCGACGGGCACGACCGCTCAGAGCCTGGTGGTCAACAACCTGGCCCACGGGGCCCCCACCGCGACGGTGACCAACCTGACCACCTCCAGTGTGACCGTCAGTGCCTCGGTGCCCCGCAGGAACCTGTTCGGGGGAGCGGTCAAGGTCGCCACCAGCACC
>JAOPXW010000389.1 GCA_025964935.1 Friedmanniella sp.
GAAGTCGGCCGGGGCGGGGACCACGCCACCCAGCGGGACGCCCTGCCCGGGGTTGGTGCCCCAGGTGACGAACGGCGTCATCGTCGAGGCGTCCAGGACGATCTCCGCGTCGAAGGTTGCGTCCGCGTCGGTGACCAGGGTGCTCCAGTGCTCGACCGCCGCGGTCCAGTCCGCGCCCTTCGGGGCCCCGGGACGGCCCTCGATGTAGTCGAAGGTGACCTGGTCGGGGGCGATCATCCCCGCCTTGGCGCCCCACTCGATCGACATGTTGCAGATCGTCATGCGGGCCTCCATCGAGAGCGCCTCGATGGCCTCGCCGCGGTACTCCACGATGTACCCCTGGCCGCCACCGGTGCCGGTGTGCGCGATGAGGGTGAGCACCAGGTCCTTGGCGGTGACGCCCGGCGGCAGCGACCCGTTGACGGTGACGGCCATCGTCTTGGGCCTGGCCTGCATCAGGGTCTGGGTGGCCAGCACGTGCTCGACCTCGCTGGTGCCGATGCCGAAGGCGATCGCACCGAACGCGCCGTGGGTGGAGGTGTGGGAGTCGCCGCAGACGATCGTCATCCCCGGCTGGCTCAGCCCGAGCTGCGGCCCGATGATGTGCACGATCCCCTGCTCGACGTCGCCGAGCGAGTGGAGCCGGACGCCGAACTCCTCGGCGTTGCGGCGCAGCGTCTCGACCTGCGTCCGCGAGACCGGGTCGGCGATCGGCTTGTCCCAGTCGACAGTGGGCACGTTGTGGTCCTCGGTGGCCAGGGTCAGGTCGGGACGCCGTACGGCGCGGCCGGCGAGCCGCAGCCCGTCGAAGGCCTGCGGCGAGGTCACCTCGTGGATGAGGTGGAGGTCGATGTAGAGGAGGTCGGGCTCCGCCTGCGCGCTCCGGACGACGTGCTCGTCCCACACCTTCTCGCTCAGGGTCCTACCCATGACCATTCCTCCTGCTGCTCGGCTCGTTCGCGACGGTCCTGACCCGCCGTCCAGCGGTGCCGCGTCTGCCGTCCAGGTTGCTCCCGACGGCTCCCGCGACGACTTGCAATCCATATGCTGAGACGGCATTATCAGAGTATGGACAACTCTAGCGGAGTCGGCGTGCTCGACAAAGCGGCTCTGGTGCTGTCGGCGCTGGAGGCCGGGCCGGCCACGCTGGCCGGTCTGGTGGCCGGCACGGGGCTCGCGCGTCCGACCGCCCACCGGCTCGCGGTCGCGCTGGAGCACCACCGTCTCGTCGCCCGCGACATGCAGGGCCGGTTCATCCTGGGCCCGCGTCTCGCCGAGCTGTCGGCGGCCGCCGGCGAGGACCGGCTGCTGGCCGCGGCCGGCCCCGTGCTCGCCCGGCTGCGCGACATCACCGGCGAGTCGGCCCAGATGTGGCGCCGCCAGGGTGACTTCCGGGTCTGCGTCGCCGCCGCGGAGCGTCCGTCCGGGTTGCGCGACACGATCCCCGTCGGGTCCCAGCTCACGATGCGTGCCGGCTCCGCGGCCCAGATCCTGCTGGCCTGGGAGGACCCGGAGCGGATGCACCGCGGCCTGCAGAACGCCGCCTTCTCCGCCACCGCGCTCGCCGGCATCCGGCGTCGCGGCTGGGCCCAGTCGGTCGGCGAGCGCGAGCAGGGCGTCGCCTCGGTGTCCGCCCCGATCCGCTCCCCCTCGGGCAAGATCATCGCCGCCGTGTCGGTCTCCGGCCCCCTCGAGCGGCTCTCCCGCCAGCCCGGCCGGATGCACGCCCCCGCCGTCCTCGCCGCCGCCGAGCGGCTCTCCGAGTCGTTGCGCCGGGCGGCGGAGTGAGGGCTGCTGTTTACCAGGTGATGCAGGATTTCTGCCGCTTCACATGGTGATGTCACCGTGTGCAGTGACAGTTCGCCTGCATCTCCTGGTAAACAGCCGGCCCCCCGCTCAGACCAGCGTCAGCTGCTCCAGCTTGAGCAGCAGCTGCTTGCGCTCCACTCCCCCGGCGTAGCCGCTGAGCGACCCGGCCGCCCCGACGACCCGGTGGCACGGGATCACGATGCCGATCGGGTTGCGCCCGTTGGCGGCCCCGACCGCGCGGGCAGCGCCCTTGACCATGCCGAGCCGGGTGGCCAGCTCGCCGTACGACGCGGTGCGGCCGTAGCCGATCCGGCGCAGCTCGGCCCAGACCCGCTCCTGGAACGGTGTGCCTCCGGGTCGCAGCGGCAGGTCGAACTCCTCGAGCTCGCGGTCGAAGTACGCCGTGAGCTGGCGGGTGGTCTCCACCAGCAGCGGGTCGTCGTCGACCCGGTCACCGGCGGGACGCACGGCCGCCCGGGCAGCGGCGACCCGCATCGAGGACCGGGCGGTGGCCTCCGCAGGCGGCTCGGCGGTGAACTCGATGGCGGTCACGGCACCGTCGATGGCAATCACCCGGATCGGTCCGGCCGGTGAGTCGACGAGGGTCCACATGTCAGTGCTCCTTGGGGTGCTGGACGGGGGTGGTGCGGACGGGGCGGAGGTCGAGCGTCGACCACAGGTGCAGCAGGCCGTAGGAGCGCCAGGGCCGCCACCGGCGGCTCAGCTCCTCGACGTCGCCGGTGGCGCCCAGGCCCTGCAGGGCCCGGCGGACGCCGATGTCGGTGGGCAGGAAGACGTCGGGGTCGCCGAGGGCGCGCATCGCGACGTAGTCCGCGGTCCAGGGTCCGATGCCGGGCAGGGCCAGCAGGCCGGCGCGGACCTCGGCGCGGGCGGTGCTGCGGTCCAGGCGCACCTCGCCGGCGGCCAGGGCCCGGCACAGCCCCACCAGGGCCCGGCCCCGGGCCCGGGGCATCGGCA
>JAOPXW010000009.1 GCA_025964935.1 Friedmanniella sp.
CTTCTTGGCGACCTCCTTGACGAGCTCGGCCCCGATCTTCTCGTACGGGTCCTCGAGGTCGATCTCCTTGGCGATGCTCACACCGTCGTTGGTGATGGTGGGGGCACCCCACTTCTTCTCGAGCACCACGTTGCGGCCCTTCGGGCCCAGGGTCACCTTGACGGCGTCGGCGAGGATGTTCATACCCCGCTCGAGGCCGCGGCGTGCCTCAGTGTTGAACTGTATAAGTTTGGCCATGTTCTCCGCGAGTCCTCCCGCGTGCAGCCGTGTCCGGCTGCTCGTTGGTTAGTTAGGTATGGCTCCCCAGCGATGCCCGCGACGGACGGCCACCCGGACCAGCTGGTCCGGGGAGACCTCACCGTTGGAAGAGGTGGCACTCTCAAGGTCCGAGTGCTAATCCATTTTTAGCACTCTCCCTAGGCGAGTGCAAACACTTCCGCCCCCTTGGTGGGGGCGGTCTTCGGGGGCGGGGCGAGGACCCCGGACGGCGGGCGGCCAGGAATTCCCATAGCCCAGGAATGCAGGGACCGTGTACGGGGTTGGGTACGACATGGCCCAGCCCACCACCACCTCCAACGCCGACGGGGCGCGACCGATCACCCGCGCGGACGTCGGACTGCGGTCCGAGCGCGGTCCCATCCTGCTGTCGGTGATGCTCAGCGTCGGCCTGGTGGCCATCGACGCGACGATCCTCGCCACCGCGGTGCCCTCGATCGTCAACGACCTGGGCGGCTTCGCCCAGTTCCCGTGGCTCTTCTCGGTCTACCTGCTGGCCCAGGCCGTCTCGGTGCCGATCTTCGCCAAGTTCAGCGACCTGGTCGGGCGCAAGCCGGTGATGCTGGTGGGCATCGGCGCCTTCGTGCTCGGCTCGATCCTCTGCGGCTTCGCCTGGAGCATGCCCGCCCTGATCGCCTTCCGGGCCGTCCAGGGCCTGGGGGCCGGCGCGGTGCAGCCGATGGCGATGACCATCGTCGGCGACCTGTACTCCGTGGCCGAGCGGGCCAAGGTCCAGGGCTACGTGGCCAGCGTCTGGGCCGTCTCCTCCGTCGTCGGGCCGACCCTGGGCGGGGTGTTCTCGGACTACCTCAGCTGGCGCTGGATCTTCTTCGTCAACGTCCCCCTCGGCCTGCTCGCCGGCTGGATGCTGGCCCGTCGCTTCACCGAGAAGGTGGAGAGGTCCCCGCACACCATCGACTACGCCGGTGCCGCCCTGCTGACCGTCGGCAGCGCGCTGGTCGTGCTGGGTCTGCTCGAGGGCGGCGTGGTCTGGGCCTGGGCGTCGGTGCCCAGCGTGGCCATCCTGACCGCCGGGGCCCTGGCCCTGGTGGGCTTCGCCCTGGTCGAGCGACGGGCCGCCGAGCCGATCCTGCCCGGCTGGGTCTTCCGGCAGCGCCTGCTCGCCACCACCAGCCTGGCCTCGCTCACCGTCGGCATCATGCTGATCGGGCTGACCTCTTACATCCCCCTCTACGTCCAGGGGGTCCTCGGCACCAGCGCGCTCGTGGCCGGCTTCGCCCTGGCCGCGCTGACCCTCGGCTGGCCGCTCGCGGCGTCGCTGGCCGGGCGGATCTACCTGCGCATCGGCTTCCGCAGCACCGCCCTGATCGGGGCGGGCATCATCCTCGTCGGAGCGACCCTGATGATCCTGCTGTCGGCGCAGAGCTCGGTCTGGCAGGTCGCGGGCACCTGCTTCGTGGTCGGCCTCGGCATGGGTCTGGTCGCCAGCCCCACCCTGATCGCGGCCCAGTCCGAGGTCGGCTGGGGTGAGCGCGGGGTGGTCACCGGGACCAACCTGTTCGCCCGCTCGATGGGCAGTGCGGTCGGGATCGCCGTCTTCGGGGCCATCGCGAACGCCTCGCTCAGCCGGGGCAACGGCGGCCACCTGTCCGGGACCGCGTCGGGCATCCCCGCCGAGCTGCTGGACCCCGCCCTGCACAAGGTCTTCGTCGCCGCCGCCGTGGTGGCCGTGGTGATGGGTCTGGCCATCCTGGCCATGCCCCGCCGCTCCGCCGGGGACGTCGCCGGGTAGCACTCAGCCCCCGCTCGACGGCGGCTCCGCGGCGCCCGCGCCGGTCGACGTAGCATTCCCAGATGGGGCACGGCACGGTCCGAGCGGTCGCGGGACCTCGGCGTACGGGGGTGGTCCTGACGCTGGCGGCGCTGCTCGTCGGCTGCGCCTACAGCCCCACCGAGCCCGGTCTGTTCGGCCGCCCGCCCCGCCCGACGGCCACCGCCCGCGCACCGCAGCTGGTGGGGCCCACGCCGGTCGCGGTCCGCGACACCGACGCCGACCTCCCCGTCGTCGGCGAGGCCCTCTGGACCTCCGGGGACGGCCAGGACGTCACCTTCCGGATCGCCGTGCACGCCGTACGCCGGGTCGAGGGCGGCACCGTCCTCGACTGGTCCCTGACCCCGGTCGCGGCGCCCGGTCTGGCCACCGGCGCGGCCCTGGTCCGTCCGGTCGACCTCGGCCTGACCGGTCCGGCCGGGGAGTCGGGCTCGCTGGGTCTGCTGGACACCGACCAGGGCCGGCTGTACCGGCCGCTCCGGACGCGAGCCCGGACCGACGCCTGCCTGTGCACCTCGCTGGCCCGGGCCGGGGAGGGGCTGCGGATCGGGGCCACGGTGTTGCACCAGGTCGCGTTCCCCACCCTGCCGGCGGGACTGCGCAGCGTCGACGTCGACATCGCCACGGTGCCGGTGTTCAACAACGTCCCGGTGACCCCCGCCGGAGCCGTACCCGTGGTCACGACGCCGGTCAGCCTGGCCGCGCCACCGGAGGAGCAGGAGCCGCTCGGCGTCACCCAGATGCTCGACCCGGCCCCCAACCAGCAGCAGTTCCTGATCTCGCTGGACGCGGTGGCCGCCAGCCCCACCCTGACCTCGGTGCAGTGGACGATCCGGTCCATCACCGCCGGCCCGGGCCTGGACGAGCAGCCGCGGGCCCCGATCACCGAGGCCGACCCACCCCCACAGGACACCAACCCCGCCGCGGCGTCGGGCCCCCAGCTGCGGGTCTCCGGGGCCGGGGGTGCGCCGCTCCGCGCCCTGCGGGTGACCGACCGCCGTACGGGCCGCAGCGGCTGGCAGTGCCTGTGCACCGACCTGCGCGGCTGGGCCCCCGCGCTGCAGCTGGCCCAGCACGAGGTGCAGGTCGTGACCGTCTTCGCCGCCCTGCCCCGCGGCGCCACCTCGGTGGACGTGGCCTTCCCGGGGACGCCCGTGTTCACCCGGATCCACACCTCCGCCGCCCCGGACGCCGCCTTCCGGGCCGCCGGTCCCGAGCCGGCTCCGGTGCGCACCTGGCCCCGGGGCGAGGCCCCCACCGGGTGGCTTCCGCAGGAGTGGCCCACCCCGGTGCCGCGGGCGGGCGACCTGCGGGCCGCGCTGGTCACCGTCGACGAGGTGGTGACCGCAGGCTGACGGGCGCGGGCCGCACCTCCGAGACTGGGCCCTCCGGCGCTGGGCCAGCGAGGGTCCGGCCGGGGGAGCTCAGTCGGCGCTGAGCTCCTCGAACTCGGAGGGGGCCAGCTCGCCGACGAGATCGACCACGTCGGCGATGGAGTCCACCACCCGGGTCGGGCGGTAGGGGAAGCGGCTGATGTCGCCGGGCTTGGTCGACCCGGTCAGGACCAGGATGGTGCGGAGCCCGGCCTCGAGTCCGGAGATGACGTCGGTGTCCATCCGGTCCCCCACCATGACCGTGGTCTCGGAGTGCGCCTCGATCCGGTTCAGGGCCGACCGCATCATCAGCGGGTTGGGCTTGCCCACGAAGTAGGGGTGAACCCCCGTGGCCTTGGTGATCAGGGCGGCCACCGAGCCGGTCGCGGGGAGTGAGCCCTCGGCCGAGGGGCCGGTCACGTCGGGGTTGGTGGCGATGAAGCGGGCGCCGGTCTCGATCAGTCGGATGGCCCGGGTGATGGCCTCGAAGGAGTAGGTCCGGGTCTCGCCCAGGACCACGTAGTCGGGGTCCCGCTCGGTCAGGACGAACCCCACGTCGTGCAGGGCCGAGGTCAGCCCCGCCTCCCCGATCACGTACGCCGACCCGCCCGCCCCCTGGTCGGCGAGGAACTTGGCCGTGGCCAGCGCCGACGTCCAGATCGACTCCTCGGGGACGTCGATGCCGCTCCGCAGCAGCCGGGCACGCAGGTCCCGGGCGGTGTAGATCGAGTTGTTGGTCAGGACCAGGAACGGCCGCTGGTGCTGCTGCAGGGCGGCGATGAACTCCGGCCCGCCCGGCAGGGCCCGCTCCTCGTGGACCAGCACCCCGTCCATGTCGGTGAGCCAGCACGCGACAGGTTTCCGCTCGGTCATCGCTCCAGGCTGCCAGCCGGTCCGGGGCCCGTCCAGTTCGCCCTCGCCGCCGCGCCCACCCCTCCCTCCTCGCCTTCCCTCGGCCCACCCCGGTTCTGGAGATGATTCGGCGTGGACTACCGCACCGGATCTTCTCCAAAACTGGCGGGTTCCCCAGCGGCTTCACCCGGTCTTGACTGACCGGTATGTTAGAGGCATGACCTCCACCGCCCACGAGTCACTCCTGGCCTCGGCCAGCCGGCTCTTCTACGATGAGGGCATCACCGCGACCGGGGTCGACGCGGTGGTGCGGGCCGCCGGGGTGACGAAGCCGACGCTCTACGCCCACTTCGGCTCCAAGTCCGTGCTCGTCGCCGCCGTTCTGGAGCGCCGCTTCCAGGACCGGCGGTCCGAGCTGGCGGCGCGGCTCGCCCCGCTGCCGACCGCCGACCACCCGCTGGCGGTTTTCGACTGGCTCACCGTGTTCTACACCGTGGGCGGGGAGCGCGGGTGCGGCTTCCTGAACGCCGCCGCCGAGCTGCCCGACCCCCAGGACGCCGCCCGCGCGGTGGTGCGGGCCGAGAAGTCCTGGCTGCAGGAGGTGCTCACCGCGGGCTGCCGAGCGGCGGGC